>CAIQEX010000576.1 GCA_903870955.1 uncultured beta proteobacterium | reverse complement strand
GTACTGCTTGGGCCAGGGCATGGGCGTGTAGCCTATTTTTGCGGCCTCGGTGAGTGTCCAGGCCGGGTTGGCCAAGTGCGGCCGGGCCACGGCGCACAGGTCGGCGCGGCCTGCCGCGATGATGCTGTTGACATGATCCGCCTCGCTGATGGCGCCGACGGCGATGGTGGCAATGCCGGCTTCCTGGCGGATGCGGTCAGCAAACGGCGTCTGGTACATGCGCCCATAGACGGGCTTTTGCTCGGCGCTGACCTGCCCGGAAGAGCAATCGATCAAGTCTGCACCCGCGTCCTTGAAGGCGCGCGCGATCTCGACCGCGTCTGCCGGCGTGATACCGCCCTGCACCCAGTCGTGGGCTGAAATGCGCACCGACATCGGACGCTCTTCAGGCCAGGCCTCGCGCATGGCGATGAACACTTCCAGCGGATAGCGCAACCGGTTTTGCAAATTTCCACCATAGCCATCGTGCCGGTGGTTAGTGAGCGGTGAGATGAAAGCCGACAACAGGTAGCCATGGGCGCAATGCAGTTCCAGCCAGTCCACGCCGATCGATGCCGCAGCCCGGGTTGCCGCCACAAATTCGGCCTTGACCTGTTCCATTTCATGCAGCGTCATGGCTTTGGCGGTCTGGCTGATGCCCTTCAGGTACTGCTGCTCTGAGGCGCTGACGATCGGCCAGTTGCCACTTTCCAGAGGTTGGTCCGCGCCCTCCCAGCCCACGCGCGTGGAGGCCTTGGCACCGGCGTGTCCGATCTGCATGCCGAACTTGGCATCGCTGTGGGCGTGCACCCAGTCGACAATGCGTGCCCAGGCGTGGGTCTGTTCCGGTGTGTAAATGCCCGGGCAACCCGGGGTGATGCGTGCCTCGGCGCTCACACAGGTCATCTCGGCCATGACCAGTGCCGCACCGCCCATGGCGCGGGCGCCCAGATGCACGAGGTGGTAGTCGCCCACGACACCGTCCACAGCGGAGTATTGCGCCATGGGCGAAACCATCACGCGGTTCTTCAAGGTCAGACCCCGCACCGTATAGGGCGTGAACATGGGCGGCGGTGCCTTCTGATCTTCGGCGATTTGCAAACCAGCCTGATTGGCAAACCAGCGTTCAAAGTCCCCCAGCCACCGGGCATCCCGCAGGCGCAGGTTCTCGTGGCTGATGCGCTGGCTGCGCGTCAACATCGAGTACATGAACTGCGGGCCGTCGAGTTGGTCGCAATAGCGCGCACCGCACACCTCAAACCACTCCATGGCATTCCAGGCAGCGTTTTGCAGACGCAACACATCGATATGGCGCAGCGCCTGGTAGCGCTCCAGCACCTCGGGGATATGGGTACGGTCTTCACCCAATGCCTGGAACTGGTTGGCCAGTTCAATCGCGTCCTCAATCGCCAATTTGGTGCCGGAGCCAATCGCAAAGTGTGCGGTGTGCACGGCGTCGCCCATCAGCACCACATGGCTGCGACCGTTATAGAGCGACCACTGCTCACACTTCACGCGCTGGAAGTTCAGCCAGGCCGAGCCACGCAGATGGCGCGCGTTGGTCATCAGCTTGGCGCCCTGAAGGGTGTTGGCAAAGACTTTTTCACAGAAGTCTATGGAGCCTTGCT
>CAIQEX010000575.1 GCA_903870955.1 uncultured beta proteobacterium | reverse complement strand
CGAAACAGCGTTTGGCTTGATGGTGCATCAATTTGCATTGCCTCAAGTCGCAGAGTTTCAGGAATCAAGGCCGCAGCCGGCTGCGTCTTTACCAGGGATGCCCATTCCAATTTGTCGATCGTTCGGCTCATATGATCTGAATCATACCCGTGAGATGTATTGACGCCCTAGCATCAACCAAACGTCAATTTAGGAGAAAAGTAATGCTTAAAACGCTGACCGCCTCGTGGGCTTTTGCCATCCTCGCAGCAGGTGCCAATGCACAAACAATGGATCCCACGACCATGGACCATTCCAAGATGGACCACGCCGCCCATATGAAAATGGTGGAAGCAGCCCAGCGCCAAGCCGTGGTCGCTGAGCGCGGCAAAGATGTCATGCCTTTTAACCTGGCTGCGACCACGCACATCTTCAGCAAGACAGCGGAGGGTGGCACGCAGCAGGTTGTGGCAAAGAAATCTACTGATAAGGCGCAAGTGAACTTGGCGCGTGGGCATTTGCAAGAGATCCGCGAGCAGTTCTTGAAGGGTGACTTTTCTGGTCCATCCCATATCCATGGAATGGACATGCCTGGATTGGCAGAGCTCAAAGCCGCAAAGCCCGGCCAAATTTCAATCGATTACAAAGAAGTTGTGGGCGGCGGGCAGTTGACCTACAAGACAGGCGATGCCTCACTTGTGGCAGCACTTCACAAGTGGTTTGACGCGCAGCTTTCCGATCATGGCAAGGATGCCGTTGAGGGGCATGCAAATCATGCTGACATGGTTAAACCTTGACGAACAGGCGCTCAAATAGATGCATGTTATGTGCTTGACCGATCCGGTGGACCGGTTGGTTGACAATGAATGAGCCGTTTATGGTCTAAGCACACAGAAGTCCCATTTCGCCCGCTCGAAATGGCAGTCCGATCCCCGCTTGTTATTCATGGCCAGCCGGCCGTGCGCAGTACCATTCAGTAAATTGAATGAGACAAAGCATGAATTTCAAGTTCGTAGCATCCCTTGCGGCTGCAATTTTTGGCCTGGCATTCTGTGCCATTGCCCACGCCAGTCCAGAAATCTATGACGGTCCTGCGATTTCGGTATTTCCGGACCACGAAAAGATTGGCAAGAGCTACTCTCTGAAGCAAGCCCTATCGGATGGCAAGCGCTTGTTCATCACAAAGTTCAACCTTGCAGACGGCGCCGGGCGGCCCTTTGCAACCGAACACAATTTCCCTACTCGGCGCTCTGAAGCCGGTCCCAGTTTTCAACGCATTGCTGGGCCAGATGCGAATTCTTGCGCGGGATGCCATAACCAACCCAAAGTGGGCGGAAGTGGAGAGTTCGCCACCAACGTGTTTGTCGCTGCCCCGCAGTTCGGAGCAACACCCAATGAATCCATCAACGCAGCATTCGCCAATGAACGCAGTACGCGCAGTCTGTGGGGCATCGGCGGCATTGAAATTGCGGCCACGGAAATGTCCCGCGAGCTGATTCGCCAGCGCGATGCCGCGATGCAACTGGCCCGACAGCGCGGTCAGGATGTGGAGGTGAAACTCCATGCAAAAGGTGTGCATTTCGGCACCATTGTCGTGACACCCGATGGTGACTTGGACTCTACCAGGCTCGAAGGCATCAGCCCTGACCTGGTGATCAAACCGTTCAACGCCAAAGGGACGGTTGTATCCATTCGGGATTTCACGGTTGTTGCGTTGAACCAGCATCACGGAATCGAGCCCACGGAAATGTTTGGCGAGGCGCGAACAGGATTCAAGGACTTTGATGGCGACGGCAAGGAGAATGAGTT
>CAIQEX010000574.1 GCA_903870955.1 uncultured beta proteobacterium | reverse complement strand
TGCACGATTGCGGCAAGGTGACGACGCCCGTGCACGTGGTTGACAAGGCGACCAAATTGCAAACGCTGTGTGATCGCATTGACATCATTGATACCCGCGTCGAGGTTCTCAAGCGAGACCATGAAATCGCTGCCCTCAGAGCGCAACTGGCCTTGCGTGAAGTGAAGGACCCCGCTGCCGAATCGAGGCTATGGGTCTCCTGCCGTAGCCGGATCGATGCGCTGGATAGTGATCGCCAGTTTTTGCGTATGGCCAACCGGGGTTCCGAGTTCATGAGTGACGCTGACCTGCAGCGGGTTCGCGATATTGGTACCCGCAATACCTGGCGCAATGTGAGCGGCGTAGAGGCGGACTTCCTCAGCGCAGACGAAATCGAAAACCTCACCATTCGGGCTGGCACGCTGACGGCTGCAGAGCGCGAAACCATCAATTACCACATCGTAGCCACCATCAAGATGCTGGAACAACTGCCCTGGCCCAAGCATTTGAAACGGGTGCCCGAGTACGCAGGCGGACACCATGAACGCATGGATGGAAAAGGCTATCCCAAGGGGCTTACCCGCGAACAGATGTCGGTGCAGGCCCGGGTCATGGGTATTGCCGATATTTTTGAGGCACTCACCGCCCGCGATCGCCCCTACAAGCCGGGTATGAAGCTTTCACAAGCCATGGGCATCATGTACAAATTTCGCAGCAACGGCCATATTGATCCGGATTTGTTCGATGTCTTTGTGAATGAAGGCGTGTACCTGCGCTATGCGCAGCAGTTTCTGGATCCGTGGCAGATTGACGAGGTCAATCAAAGCACTTGGCAATAGACCACGACCCCTGGCTTTGACGCGTCAGGCCAGCGCCGCTGGCAGACGCGTAACCAAGGCAGCACCATTTGCATGCTGGGTGAGGCGCAAAACCTCGGCCCTTGGCGGCACCGCGTTGGCATCCCAGTCGCTCAGTACGGTGCGCATTTTCCCAGCCCCAAGCGGGTGTTGTCCTGGCTTGTGGGTATGTCCATGAATCAGGTGGTCTGAGTTGCGTTGATTCAATATCGCGGTCGCCTCGGGGCCATCCACATCGGCGTATTCCGTGGCTATCTGCTTGCGGGATTGGCTGTGCTCCCGTATGCCGCGCGCGATACCCTGCCGTTGCGCCAGGGAATGCGCCAGAAAGGTTTGCTGCCACTTGGCGCTGCGAACCTCGCGTCGAAATGCCTGGTACTCGGTATCGTCCACACACAGGGCATCACCGTGGCTGAGCAACCAGCGTTGACCGGCAAATATTAGAACGGTAGGGTCGGGTAGGGCGGTGGCCTGACTCAGCGCCATGAGGTCAGGTCCCATCAAGAAGTCGCGGTTGCCCTGCATGATGAAGAGCGGCAACCGCCTGCCCACTTCTTGCAGTACCGCGACGCAATCGGCTTCAAAGGAATTGGCAATCTGCGCCGAGTCGTCGCCAACCCAGACCTCAAACAGGTCACCCAGAATGAAAACTGCGTCCGCCGAGGTCGAACGCAGGTAGGTGCGCCAGGCTGCAAAAGTCAGTGGGTCCGCAGCGTGCAGGTGGATGTCCGATATGAAATCCACACAACGCCAACGGGACGGAGCTTGAAGTTCCATCCCCTTGCGTCAGTCTTAAAGCAGCACGGCTTTTTCAATAACAACGTCCTGTACCGGGACGTCGTCGTGGTAACCCTTGCGCGAGGTCTTAACGGCCTTGATTTTGTCAACCACGTCTGTGCCGCCTACGACTTTGCCAAAGACTGCATAGCCCCAGCCTTGTGCGGTGGGCGAGGTGTGGTTCAGGAAGCCGTTGTCGGACACGTTGATAAAGAACTGAGCGGTAGCGGAATGCGGGTCACCGGTACGCGCCATTGCCACGGTGTAGTTGGCGTTCTTGAGCCCATTGTTGGCTTCATTTTCGATCGGCGCATCACAGGACTTTTGGTTCATGCCCGGCTCCATGCCACCACCTTGAACCATGAAGCCAGGGATGACACGGTGAAAAATCGTATTGTCGTAATGGCCCTTGGCCACATAGGCCAGGTAATTGGCCACCGATTTAGGCGCTTTTTCCTGATCCAGTTCCAGGGTGATGACACCGTAACCGGTGATGTGGAGTTCGACTTGCGGGTTGCTCATAGTTTATTTAACCAAAGTGGCGGAGTTGATAAGAATGGGGGTGACGGGCACGTTCTGGAACATACCTTTATTGCCCGTTGGCGCGATACGGATCTTGTCGATTGTCTCCATGCCAGAGGAAACCTTGCCGAATACGGCATAGCCGTAACCATCGGGGGAGGGTGCGTTCAGACCGTTATTGTCCACGACGTTGATAAAGAACTGGGCGGTGGCAGAGTTGGGATTGCCAGTGCGTGCCATGGCAATCGTGCCGCGGTCGTTTTTAAGACCATTCTTTGCTTCGAGTGGAATCGGTTCGCGCGTAGGTTTTTGCGCCATGTCGGGCGTAAAGCCACCACCTTGGACCATGAAGCCATCCATGACCCGGTGAAATATCGTGCCGTTGAAGTGCTTGTCCTTCACGTATTGCAAAAAGTTCTCAACAGTCTTGGGCGCTTTGTCGGGGTAGACCTCGACGGTGAAATCTCCCAGGCTGGTCTGAAACTTCACTTGGGGTGCCGACTCGGCAAATGAGGAAGTGCAGATGAGCAATGCGGTGGTTATTCCGACAGCCAAACGGCGACTGACGCGTGTCATATTCATTAGAGTGATCCTTCAAAAAAAATCTTCCACTGACCGCCTTGGCGGTTCCAGTATTGTCGCTTGGTCCAGCCCGTGCGTTTGCCGATGACCACTTCGCCAAAGGTGACGACCATGGTCTCGGCAGTGTCGGTCCAACGCAAAAAGGACTTGTCCTTGATTTCAATGCCGTGCCCCTGCACCTTGGACAACTCGGCTTTGAGGTTGACCGCCCATTGGTCCCGGGTCTTTCCGTAGGCATTGAAATCGGACGCGTAGAAGGACAGCAGCTGATCCAGATTACCCCCAATCTTGGCATTGGCCCAAGCCTGCAAAGTATCTTCAAAGGGCTGCCGCTCCTGTTTGATCTTGGCGGGATCCACCCACTGCAATTGGGGCGCAATGACAACCGGCGTATTGCCAATTTCGATGGTCCGAATAATGTGGCTCAAATCGGGATTGGCCATGACCAGGCAACCATCCGTCGCCAGGGGTGGCCTGGAAAACTGGTTCGGTGGCGTACCGTGCAGCCAGATGCCGCCACCGGTTTTGCCGCGTTTTGCATCCAGCATATTGGGGTAATTGATTGGCAACGCGCCCGAGCCGTAGAAATCCCTGAGCGACTTGGGATCCAGATTGCTGGTGACGTAATAGACCCCCAAAGGAGTTCGCTGGTCGCCTTGGGAAGTTTTGGAAACACCGGCCTTGCCAACCGAAATGTAGTAGTCGGCAACCAGAGCCATGCCACTGGGACGGTTTTCAAAAAGATACAGGCGCGAGCGCGAGGCATCGACCGCAATCGCGTAACGTGTTTTCTGCGAAATTTGTAGAAACTGCGAAGGAACCCATCCCGCCCGCGGGCGATCCTTCGTGGCACTTACGCGCTTTTGGGATTCGTCGCGCAGCTCGGTCAGTACCTCGGCTCCTGCTTTGGCGATGTCAGCGGGTACATCGCCCAGGGCGCTAACAGGCCGTACGCGCGCCGCCAGCAAATCGCCATAGACCAATTGGGCCAACTGAAAATTGGGAAAGTCCTGAACAATCTTGCTGGCTTTATCCAGGGCGGCGCGACTCTGGCCCTTGGCCATCAGGGCGTATACCTCCAACAGACTGGCTTCCGCCGATCCGCCATCGGCGGGTCCTTGTTCGGCAGCATGGTGTGCCGCGGGTATCAATTTATGTTTTTTTTGTGCGAACCCCGGCAGGTGCACGGCCAGCAAAAGCCATAAAGCAATCCACGGCGCCGCCTGTCGCACACACGTTCGATGCAGCATAGGAATTAGCGCGGCACGCCTGCCATGGAAAGATTAAGGGGCGGAGGGAGCACGGTCAATTGACGACAGTTTCTTTAACAATATGCCAATGGTCGTTGACCTTTGAAAGTTCGAGCGTTTTGTGGCTCGAGACTGCGAGTCCGCCCGCTTTGTAGTCTTGGCGAAATTTTGCCTGCGCATGGTTGCCGTTAACGCTGACCACCAACTTGTCGAGTTTTACGCTGATACTGGCCTTGCCAAGGATGCGCTGTGTACGTTCTTCTTCCCACGCCTTGCGTCCCATGGAGCCGGGCGGGTCGAAATCTTTGCCATAGGCCGCCAGGTACGCTTTGACGTCACGCGCGGACCAAGCGCTGGCCCAACTGCCAACTGCTGCCTCGACCTCTTTGGTCTGCGCGTTGGCTGCGCTATCTGTGGGCGGGGGAGTCACGATTTGAACCGGGGCTTTGGTCGCGACTGG
>CAIQEX010000573.1 GCA_903870955.1 uncultured beta proteobacterium | reverse complement strand
TTACGGCCACACGGCCAAAGAAATTGATCTGGCCGCCTCACGCGGCAGCGACTTCCATAGCCCGGATGAGAGTCACACCGAGTTGGGCACATTGCCTTTGCTCAACAAGGAACTCACACCGGTGTGGGAACTGCTGAGCAGCCGGATTCAATAACACCTAAAAGAACAACAACAAGATGGCACAGTATTTCGAAGTCCACCCCGAGAACCCGCAACCACGCCTACTCAAACAGGCCGTTGCCCTGCTGGAAAAAGGCGGTGTTCTGGCCGTACCCACCGACTCCAGCTATGCCCTGGTCTGCCACCTCGACGACAAGGCCGCCGTAGACCACCTGCGCCGCATCCGTGGTGTGGACGACAAGCACCAACTCACGCTGCTCTGCCGTGACCTGAGCGAGCTAGCCAACTACGCCCGCGTGGACAACCGCCAGTACCGTCTGCTCAAAGCCGCCACGCCAGGGCCCTTCACCTTTATCCTGGAAGCCAGCAAAGAAGTGCCCAGACGCGTGAGTCACCCCTCGCGCAAGACCATCGGGCTGCGCGTGCCCGACCACAAGGTTCTGCAGGAATTGCTGGAACTGCATGGCTCTGCCCTACTGGCCACCACGCTCATCCCGCCCGGAGACACGCATCCCCTGAATGACGCTGAAGACATCCGGGAGCGCTTTGAAAAGGTGATTGCCGGTGTGCTGAATGCCGGTGCCTGCACCCAGGAGCCAACCACCGTGGTCGACCTGACCGGCGAAGCGCCGGAGATCGTGCGGCAGGGACGCGGCGACGCGGCCCTGCTGGGTCTTTAATGTTTTAGGGCTTTAAGCCGCGAACCTGGCGTAGTACTGCGCGATGGCCGGGGTCTCGGCCAGGCGTTGCCGGTGGGCGTTTACCGCAGGCGCAACCTTTTCCACCAGATCTGTTGGCACATGGTCCAGACGGCCCGAGTTGAGACCCTGCACAAACACAAACACCTTGAGGTCGGCAATCGTGAGGCGGTTGTCTGCGAAGAACACGCCGCCATGGGCCAACAACTGCGTTTGCAGCCAGCCCAGGTACTGCGTCAAGGCACCGTTCACCAAGGCCGTGCGCGCTTCCTTCAAAGCGTCACCGGTCAAGCCGAAAGAAGTACCCAATTTGACATTGACGTCTTCCACCGCGTCCAACACTTCGTCGCAGAGCAAAGCCTGAAAGGCATCTTCCGGATACAGCCCGGTGAGTTTGCCCGCGTAGCGCGTGATCGCATCGCTCTGCGTCACCTGCACGCCATCCACATGCAAAGTGGGCACTTGGCCGAACGGGGTTGCCTTGCGCACCTCGGCAAACTGCGGGAAGGCAAAACGCGAATCCTCGAAAGCAATGCCACCGATGTGCAGTGCCAGACGGGCGGGTTCACCGCGGCCGCCATGGAAGTCGAAATAGGTTAATTTGAGTTGGGCCATGTTTTGTACCTGAAGTTGGGATGTGGAATGTACCAATAGTTGACCATGCGCGCAGAGCAAAGGCCGTATTTAATGCTGCGATCGGCAGTCTGAGACAATCCCTGCATGGACATTTCCCAACTGATTCAAACCGTCGCCATTTACGCCCTGCCGGTGCTTTTTGCCATCACGGTGCACGAAGCGGCGCACGGCTATGCGGCGCGCCACTTTGGTGACGACACGGCCTGGAAAATGGGGCGCGTGACGCTCAACCCCGTGGTGCATATCGACCCGATGGGCACCATCCTGATGCCTTTGCTGCTGTACTTTGCAACTTCCGGCGCTTTCCTTTTTGGCTACGCCAAGCCGGTGCCGGTGCGTTTTGGCAATTTGCGCCACCCCAAGCGCGACATGGTCTGGGTGGCACTGGCAGGCCCGGCCGCCAACCTCGTCATGGCCCTGCTCTGGGGTGCGCTACTGTATGTGTTGCATGGCGCCGGCATCACCGAAGTCTTTTTCCTGAAAATGTGCCAGGGCGGCGCACTGGTGAATGTGGTGATGTTTGCCTTTAACCTGTTCCCCCTGCCGCCGCTGGATGGAGGTCGCATCGTGGTCGGCCTGTTGCCCATCAAACAGGCGATGGCTTTTTCACGTATCGAGCCCTATGGATTCTTTATCGTGATGGCCCTGGTGGTGACCGGCCTGGTCAGCAGCCTGTGGATGCAACCGGT
>CAIQEX010000572.1 GCA_903870955.1 uncultured beta proteobacterium | reverse complement strand
TGGGGCGGCCCGGCGGCGAAACATAGCCCCCACGCTCCCCCACTTCGTGTGGGTCGCTGCCCCCCAAGGGGGCCAATCCCGCTTGGGGCGGCCCTGCGCGGGATTTTGCCCCCTCGTTTGCCGCTTCGCGTGCTGCGCTGCCCCCCAAGGGGGCGCATTTCGCCTTGGGGCGGCCCGGCGGCGAAACATAGCCCCCACGCTCCCCCACTTCGTGGGGGTCGCTCCCCTCAGTGGGGCAAAAAAAAGCCACCCGAAGGTGGCTTTGAAAAGTCCCCGTGGGGACGTCGTTGGATTTGTGTTGAAGTCCGACTCATAGCGGCGGATCTTCGTCTTATTTGAACTGTGACAGCAGTTAGATGAACTTTATCCCTTAGCCAGTGTCTTGGACATCCCCCATTCGGGTGAAATTGCACCTTATCGATCAGAAAAAAACGGCAAATTTGATCTCCATGGTTGAATTTGGTCGAACTAGTCTCCTTGGATCACCCAATTTGCCCGATGACGGCTTTTCTCGATGCGTTGCGCATTGGGTTCGTCCGTTACGGTGATCCACTCCAATGCATCCTCCCGGCTGCGCCCAAAACGCATATGTCGCTCCAGCAGGCGCTGTTGGCGCAACGTGCTGTCGATGTCCAGAAACCAGCTTTCGTCCAGCACCGTACGTACCTCGCTCCAGGCACCTTCGTCGAGCAAAAGGTAATTGCCCTCGGTGATGACCAGTCGCGTTTCGGCTTCGATGGCAATGGCACCGGCTATGCCTTCCTCGAACTCGCGAAGGTATTCGGGGGCGTAAATGGTCTCGCCGGGCTGCTGCTGCTTGATGCGGCGTAGCAGGTTGACGTAGCCGGCCGCATCAAAGGTGTCGGGCGCACCTTTTCGGCCTTGGCGCCCCAGTCGCTGCAACTCCGAATTGGCCAAATGAAAGCCGTCCATCGGTACCACCTGGGCCTGAGCGCCCAGACACTGAAGCAGGTTTGCTGCCAATGTGGATTTGCCGGCACCGGGCGAGGCTGCGATGCCCAGAATTTTGCGTTGACCGCTCGCCAGTAACGCCTGGGCCCGTTCCAGCAAATCAGGGGAAAGTGGGTGTGTAAGCAATGGACGGGTCTCCTCAGTTCGCAATAAAACCATGATTGTGCGCGGGACTCGCAGCCCTGATGCCGCCTGTGCAGGGCTCAAAACACCCATCCGCGTCTTTGATGAGGTGCATTCGAGCAGCAGCGCTGGTGGCGCCCATGAAATCGATATTTTTTTGCACCATACTAGGGTTTTCCATTACTAAAGTAACTTGATTTAATTAGTCCAAAGCGAATATAGTCCAGCCACGCTACGACGTAAAGCGTACTAACCCAGGGAACAAAAGCCCTGAAAACTGAAATCAATCGACCATCCATCTGAGGAGACTGAGCATGAAGAAATCCACTACCCTGGCACTCACCGCCATCGCTTTTGCAGCATCTGCTGCAACATCGGCCTTCGCGGCTGAAGTCGTGATCGGCCTGATCACCAAGACCGACAGCAACCCCTTCTTCGTGAAAATGAAGGAAGGCGCTGACGCTGCTGCCAAGAAGGCCGGCGCAAAGTTGCTGAGCGCAGCTGGCAAGCAAGACGGTGACACCGCGACCCAAATCAGCGCGATGGAAAACATGGCCGCTGCTGGCGCCAAGACCATCCTGATCACGTCCTCCGGCGACGCCATCATCCCCACCATCAAGAAGATTCAAGCCCAAGGCGTTCAAGTGATCGCTTTGGACAGCCCGGTCGATGGCGCTGACGCCCTGTTCGCGACCAACAACTACAAGGCTGGCGAACTGATTGGCCAATACGCCAAGGCAGCTTTGAACGGCAAGAAGCCAGTCATTGCAACCATGGACCTGTTCCCTGGCCACCCCGTTGGTGCGCAGCGCCACAACGGTTTCCTGGCTGGTTACGGCCTGAAGACTCTGGATGCCAAGAGCAATGAACTGGCTCAGCCACCAGAAGTGGTTTGCATGGCTGACAGCTTCGGTGACGCTGCCAAGGGTCAAACCGGCATGGAAAACTGCCTGCAAAAGAACGCCAACATCAACGTGGTGTACGCCATCAATGAACCCGCTGCTGCTGGTGCTTACAAGGCACTGAAGGCTGCTGGCAAGGAAAAAGATGTTGTGATCCTGGGCGTTGACGGCATGTGCAGCAACGGCGTGGGCAACGTTGAAAAGGGCGTGATTGGTGCAACCAGCATGCAATACCCCCTGAAGATGGCCGCAATGGGTGTGGCCGCTGGCCTGCAGTACGCCAAGGACGGCAAGCGTCAATCTGGCTACACCGACACCGGTGTGGATCTGGTTGCCTCCAAGCCCATGGCTGGCGTGAAGAGCATCGACACCAAGACCGCCCGTGGTCAGTGCTGGGGTGACTAATTGTCTCTCGTAGGAGGTCGATAGTACGTAGTACAACTTGACCCAAGACTGGGCCTGCAAAGCGCAGGCCCTTCCCCGAAAGCTCCGCAACGGAGCTTTCGCTTCCCTCCCAGGGTATGGATAGTTATATTCAACCGTCCGGAAACGCAGACACTTTCAAGCGCACACCATGAACACGCTCAAAGCCAAACTCCCCCCAGTGGGAACCTTAGGACCGGCCATTGCTCTGTTGCTGGCCTGTGCATTCTTTACCTTTCAGCACGAAAATTTTCTGACGCTGAAAAACTTTTCCCTGATCCTGCAGCAGGTTATGGTGGTGGGCACCATCGCCATCGGACAGACGCTGATCATTTTGACCGCCGGCATTGATCTGTCCTGCGGCATGGTCATGGCCCTGGGCTCCATTGTGATGACCAAATTCGCTGCCGACTACGGTCTGAGCGCGCCGGTTGCCATTCTGTGCGGCATTGCCGCTACCGCCTTCTTTGGCCTCGTCAACGGCCTGCTGGTGACGCGCATCAAATTGCCGCCTTTCATCGTGACCTTGGGTACGCTGAATATTGCGTTCGCCATCACCCAGTTGTATTCACATGCGCAGACCATCACCAATATTCCCGATGGCATGAGCCTGTTGGGTGAAACCTTTGCCTTCGGCGGTGCCCGCGTAGCCTACGGTGTCGTGCTCATGCTGGCCCTGTACATCGGTACCTGGATCTGGTTGCGTGATACCGCCCAAGGTCGCCATATTTACGCCGTGGGCAATAGCCCAGAAGCCACTCGTCTGGCCGGCATTTCTACAGAAAAGGTGTTGCTCGGCGTGTACGTGCTGGCAGGTGTCTTCTACGGCATCGCCTCGGCGCTGACCGTAGCGCGAACCGGTGCGGGTGACCCCAACGGCGGTCAGACCGACAACCTCGACGCCATTACCGCTGTGGTGCTGGGCGGCACCAGCCTGTTCGGTGGGCGCGGCATCATCCTGGGTACCCTGGTGGGCGCCATGATTGTGGGCGTGTTTCGCAATGGCCTCACCTTGATGGGTGTGCCTTCTGTGTACCAGGTCCTGGTGACCGGTGTACTGGTGATTCTGGCTGTGGCCACCGACCAAATGTCTCGCAAAGGAGGCCGTTAATGTCTGCTCAACATCAAATCGTCATGCAGGCCAAAGGCCTGATCAAACGCTACGGACAAGTCACCGCGCTGGATGGCGCTGACTTTGAACTGCGCGCGGGAGAAATATTGGCCGTCATCGGCGACAACGGCGCCGGCAAGTCCTCGCTGATCAAATGCCTGTCAGGCGCCACCATTCCGGACGAAGGTGAAATTCAACTGGACGGCAAGATCATTCACTTCAAGAGCCCGATCGATGCGCGTCTGGCCGGTATCGAAACCGTGTACCAGGATCTGGCTGTGGCCCCCGCCATGTCGATAGCAGAAAATCTGTTTCTGGGACGGGAACTGCGCCGCTCCGGCCTGCTGGGTGCACTCGGATTCATTGACAAAAAGAAAATGCTGGAAGAGAGCATTTCGCGCATGAACGACCTGAAGGTTGGCATTCGCTCCATGACGCAAGCCGTGGAAACACTTTCCGGTGGACAGCGTCAGTGCGTGGCCGTCGGCCGTGCCGCAGCGTTCGCACAGCACGTGGTCATCATGGATGAACCCACTGCCGCATTGGGCGTCAAAGAAGGAAACATGGTGCTGGAACTGATTCGCCGTGTGCGCGACAAGGGTCTGCCCGTGGTGCTGATTTCGCACAATATGCCCCACGTCTTTGAGGTGGCCGATCGCATCCACATTGCCCGCCTGGGCAAACGTGCCGCAGTCGTCAACCCCAAAAAAATCAGCATGAGCGACACGGTTGCAGTGATGACGGGTGCAAAATCGGTGGCGGACCTGCCCGAAGACGCGCTGGCCCACTAGCCTCAGGAAAATCAAGATGCTCAAGGGAATTGATCCGGTACTAACGCCGGACCTGCTAAAACTGCTGATGGAAATGGGACACGATGACGCCATCGTGCTGGCCGATGCCAACTTCACTGCCGTGCGCTATGCCGGGGGTAAGCCCATCATCCGTCTGCCTGGAATCGGCATGGCACGTGCCGTGCAGGCCGTGACCTCGCTGCTGCCACTGGTGGCGGACGAAGTTCATCCGGTCGGCTTTATGCAGGTGAGTGGCCAGCCGGCCGAATACCGATCGGCCCTGCAACGCGAGGTGCTGGCCACGCTGGAACCCACCTTTCTGGCGGGACAAAGCGCCGAAGGCATTGAACGTTTTGCTTTTTATGAGCGCACCAGAAGTGCCTTTGCGATCGTACTAACCGGCGAGCAACAACCGTTTGGAAATTTCTTGCTGCGCAAGGGTGTCATCGGCGAAACTCTGCGCCCATGAACCTTGTTGACACACTGGACGCCCTGACCCTTCCCAAGGCAAGTGGTCTTGTGGGCACCCCACCCGTGTTGCGGCCTCGTGGCTCCAACCACGTGGGAATGCGCCAGTTCAACGAGCGGGTTGTGTTGCATGCAATTCGGCTGAATGGTAGTTTGCCGAAGGCTGAAATCGCCCGCTTGACGGGTCT
>CAIQEX010000571.1 GCA_903870955.1 uncultured beta proteobacterium | reverse complement strand
CTTCATGATGCATGGGCAGGAATTGGCCACCGCGGTGCAATACAACTTGCCCATCGTCATCATCCTGCTGGACAACGGCATGTTTGGCACCATCCGCATGCACCAGGAACGCAATTACCCGGCGCGCGTGTTTGCCACCGATTTAAAAAACCCCGACTTCTGCACCCTGGCTTTTGCCTATGGCGCGCATGGCGAGCGGGTCGAGCGCACCGACGAGTTTGCCCCGGCACTGGCGCGCGCCCTGCAGAGCGGCAAGCCCGCTTTGATTCATTGCCTGATCGATCCGCAAGCCATTGCACCGGCCGCTACACTCGACAGCCTGCGTGCCCAGGGCTTGGCAGCGGCAGCAAACAAGGTGCAAGCATGAGTGACAAAATTTCCCAACAGGCGGACTTTCTGACCGACTTTCTAGTGATAGGCGGTGGCATTGCCGGGGCCTCCGTGGCCTACTTTCTGGCGCCGCATGGCCGCGTGATTCTGCTGGAGCGTGAGGCCCAGCCGGGCTACCACAGCACCGGGCGCTCTGCCGCCTTGTTTGACGAAAGCTATGGTTCGCCGCAAGTGAATGCGCTCACCCGTGCCAGCCGGGCATTTTTCGAAACACCTCCGAACGGGTTTTGCGAGGTGCCTTTGCTGTCACCCCGCGGTGCCTTGACCGTAGCGGAGATCGGGCAGGAAGCGCAATTGCAGGCGTATTGGGAGCAATTGCAGCGCACCACGCCAAGTGCCACCTTGCTGAATGCAGAGCAGGCCTGCGCCATCATTCCCGTGCTGCGGCCCGACAAGGTGGCCGGTGCCACATTGAATCCTGATCCAGCCGACATGGAGGTCGACGCCTTGCATCAGGGCTTTTTACGCGGCCTGGCCCGCGCCGGTGGCAGCGTGGTCTGCCATGCCGAAGTCACCGCACTGGCCTATCAGGATGGGCATTGGCGCGTCCAGGCCGGTGGCAAGGACTATCAAGCTCCCATCGTCATCAATGCCGCTGGCGCCTGGGTCGATGTGATCGCTCAAATGGCCTCCGTGCAAGCTTTGGGTCTGCAACCCAAGCGCCGCTCGGCCATGATTTTTTCGCCGCCAGAGGGCGTGGATTGCCGGCAGTGGCCGATGGGCTTTGGTGTTGCGGAGGATTGGTATTTCAAACCCGACGCCGGTGCCTTGTTGGGTTCACCGGCCAATGTGGACCCGGTGGAGCCGCAAGACGTGCAGCCCGAAGAACTGGACATTGCCACGGCCATCTACACCATTGAGCAAATCACCACGATGCAAATCCGTCGCCCTAGCCGCACCTGGGCCGGACTGCGTTCCTTTGTTGCCGATGGCGATCTGGTGGGAGGCTTCGAGCCGGCAGCACCGGGCTTCTTCTGGGTGGCGGGGCAGGGGGGCTATGGTGTGATGACCTCACCAGCCATGGGTGAAGCCTGTGCCGCATTGGTGCGCGGGCAAGCGATACCAGGGCACTTGGCAGCATTTGGCCTTACGGCCGAAATGCTGTCGCCCAAGCGCTTGCGCGAGTGCCCCTCGCCTGTCTAATTTAGTTCGCTCTGAAGTTGTCGTGGCAACTCTTGCAGGTGCCACCCACACCGCCGATTGCACCCTTCAGGCTATCCAGCGTTCCCACCTTGACGGCAGCATTCAGCTTGGCGGCTTCACTCACCAATTTGTCTGATGTCTCCTTGAACTTGGCGCTCTGAGACCAGATTTCTGGCAGGGCCTTGGTGTTGCCGACCTTTTCGGAGCCTTCAACAAATCCGGCCCATGGCAGCTTGGAAACGAACTCTACGACGGCCGCATTATCCGCCGCCTGCTTGGCATCGAATGGCACCTTGCCGGTGGCCATGGCTCCGAGGCGACCGAGGTGTGCACTCATCAGTGTCATTGCGCTCTGGCGATACTTTACGGCGTCTTCAGGCTTCGCAAACTGGGCCATAGACGGTGCAGCGAAGGTGGCTGCAGATGCTGCCAGAATAAGAGCGACGATCGATTTCATGTAGCATCCTTTGCAAGTTAGAGTGACAAACTACCGTGGGTCGGGCAGCGTCTGCGACCCTGCCTCGGGCGCAGTGTATCCACATATTTGAAAATGCGCTGGCGAAGAAATGATTGGCTATCGTGCTGAACGGCGAAGGGGTTTATGGCTCACAAAATCAGGGTTTGGGATTTACCCACCCGAATATTTCACTGGCTGCTGGTGCTCAGCATTTTTGCCCAGTTCATTACCGGCAATGTCGGGGGTGATGCCCTGACCTGGCACCTCCGTACCGGCTATTTCATCCTCAGCTTGCTGCTGTTCAGATTGTTATGGGGATTCGTCGGCGGGCATTGGTCACGCTTTTCATCGTTTGTTCGTGGGCCACGCACGGTGCTGGCGTATCTGCGCGGACAAGCTGCGTTTGAAGATTCGGTGGGTCACAACCCGCTAGGCGCAGGCTCGGTACTGCTGATGTTGTTGTTGCTGGGGATGCAGGTAGCAAGCGGTCTGATGAGCGACGACGAAATCGCCACGGCCGGCCCGCTGGCACAACACGTGTCCAGCGCGATGGTGGGACTGGCGACGCACTACCATAAAGCCACCGGCAAGCTCATGTTGGTTGCACTGGTGTTGCTGCATGTGGCGGCTATCGTGTTTTATCGCGCCAAGAAGAAACAGAATCTGGTTAGCGCAATGCTGCATGGTGACAAAGAACTGTCACAACCGGTGCACGCTTCACGCGACGATGGCAAATCGCGCACTTTAGCCGTACTTCTTTTTGCAGCCTGTGCTGCCGTGGTTTTGCTAGGCGTGAAATTTGCAGGCTGATGCCTGTTAGGCGGTTTGCAAGGCCGTGTCAGCCTTTTTGCGCAAACCCAGCGCCACCAGTAGCATGGCCAGCATCAACACCGCGACCACGCTGTAGGCTTTGCTGAATCCCAGCGCGCCACCGCCAGCCAGGTCGGCGATGGCGCTGATGGAGGCCGCCGACGTCAAGGTACCAATGGCGGTGCAAATGTTGATCAGTCCCTGTGCCGCTGCGCGGACAGCAACCGGG
>CAIQEX010000570.1 GCA_903870955.1 uncultured beta proteobacterium | reverse complement strand
CAGGGCGGAAGTTTGTTCCATCCGTTGGCGTTTCCGTTGTGGCCCAGCGGGTCACGTTTGCGCTCCCTGCTGACACCTTCGGGAATTTCGCTTGGGCGTGGAACGACCCTGCGCGAAGTGCAGTGGCTGCGTACCTGGAAGTCGGTTGGCGACGACTTCGATCAACGCTTTGTGAGCGCACAGGCTTTGGCAGCGTACAGCTTGCAACGCCAGTTCAGCATCGCTGCGCAAGCTTCGCTGGGATTCGAGCAGTCGCCCGGACAACTGGTGCTTTTCAAGTCCGAGAGTGCGCAATTGGCACTCCAGGAGCGAGTGACGCGGCTCACCCAATTGGGCGCAGTCGGTAAGCTTATGACGCCGGCCGAGGTGCGCACGCTGGAACCCGCGCTGGACGCAAACCTCGAGTTCTATAGCGGCATTTACTTTGCACAGGATGGCGTCGGAAACTGCCGGCAGTTCGCCCATTTGCTCAAGGCGAAAATTTTGGAATCGGGAGGCGAGCTTCATTTCGGTGCGCGGGTTACGGCACTTTCCGCTTCAACCCGGCCGGAGATTTCCATACAGGACAAAGGACCACTTTCATTTGATCGGGTAGTCATCTGCACCGGGTCCAGTGGTTCCAATTTGTACGCCTCCGCATTGAGGCATTTGCCGTTCGCTCACATAGCGAGTGCGTCGGTGAGCGCACAAATCCGCGAGCCCTTGAACGCGCCGCGCAGTGCAGTCGTGGACTGGCACAGTCAAACTTCCATCAGTCGCATGGGGGCACGCATCCGAATTTCGGGTGGCGCCGCCCTGGGACACCCATCCGGTCTGGTCGGTGAGCGTACCCAAAAACGCCTGTTCGAGACTTTGCAAAGCCACTTCCCTGGCGCAGCAGACTACAGCCGCAGCATGCAGATATGGCAGGGCGTTAGTACTTTTTCCCCCGATGCACTGCCCCTGATTGGCGCCAGTGCGCAGCCGGGAATATGGCTCAATCTGGCACACGGACACAACGGCTGGAGCATGGCCTGTGGCGCGGCTCGCGTCATCGCGGATCAGATGGGTGGCAAATCATCCGACATCGACACCACAAATTTCCACCCAGGCCGTTTCAAAGCCTGAAAATTGCTTTGCGCTGGGGCTGCTAGCTGACACAATCGTCACACCAAAAATGTCAACTATGAGCCCTGAACTATCCCAAAGACTAGCCGCTGCCGTGGATGCCATGCCCGCATTTCCGAAGAGTGTGCAGCGCATACTGGAACTCACCCGGGACGTCAACAGCACGCCAAAAGATCTGGTTGAAGTGATCGACAAGGATCCTGTGGTTACGGTGAAGATCCTCAAGGTCGTCAATTCCGCCTACTACAGCCTGCCCAAACAAATCACCTCCATTGGTCATGCGGTGGTTTACCTGGGCTTCAACACCATCAAGAATTTGGCCTTGAGCATTGCGGCCATTGGCATGCTGCCGAAGGAAAATGCCTCGGGCTTTGATGTTCAGCAGTACCTTCTGCACTCGCTATCGACTGCGGGATTGGCAAAAAAGCTGGCTCTTCAAGTAGACGATGCCGACCCGATGGACTGCTTTATCGCAGGCCTGTTGCACGACTTTGGCAAGGTCGTGTTTGCGCAGTTCATGCCTCAGGAATTCAAGGCGGCGCTGCAGGAAAGCCATGCCGCAAAGACTTCTTTGCAAAGCGCATTGCAAAAGCACATTGGTGCCGACCATTTTGTGGTGGGTGCCATGCTGGCTGAAAAGTGGCGCTTTGCCCCCGCTCTGATTGAGACGATCGGGCACCAGAGTCTGACCAACCTCAAAGACACCGACATGGTTGCCTGCGTCTTTGGAGCCAACCAGATCGCTAAAAAGCTGCAATTTGGTTTCGGCGGCAACGCCCTTTTTGAAGAGTTCCCGGCCAATGTGCAAAAACGCCTGGGCGGTAACCTGGACGAGGTGATCGCTTCCATGGGTGACTTGAACGTACTTTTCGAAGAAGCGAAGCTTTTCGCCAAACTATGAGGCGCACGCAATGAAGGTGAAATTCTGGGGTGTCCGTGGTTCCATCGCCTGCCCAGGCCCAAAAACCGTTCGTTACGGCGGCAATACCACCTGCATCGAAATCCGCACGGACAACAACGAACTGATTATTCTGGATGCGGGCACCGGCATCTTCCAACTCTCGCAGGCGCTGCTGGCGGAGTTGCCGGTCACGGCCAATGTGCTGATCACCCACTCGCACTGGGACCACATTCAGGGCTTGCCGTTATTCATTCCCAACTTTATTCCTGGCAATACCCTGCGGCTGCATGGTGGCTTCGACCCCGTGTCTGGCAAGGGCATTGAACAGGTCATGGCGGTCCAACTGCAGTACAGCTTTTTCCCGGTTCGTGAGGCCGAGATGAAAGCCCGCATTGAGTACGTCACCCTGACGCCCAATGAAGCCGTGCAGGTCGGCTCCGCCACGGTCACACCTTGCCTGCTGAATCATCCAGTGATCGACTTCGGCTATCGGGTGGAATGCGACGGCAAATCAGTATTCTTTACCGGGGACCACGAGCCGCCCTACAACATCTATCAGCCCGGCGAGGAAGGCTTCGACGAGTACCAGGTATTTGTGGACGAAAAGTCGCAGTCCATTCTGGATGCGATCCGTGGTGTAGACGTGTTCATTGCCGACAGTTCCTATACCGACGCGGAGTACGCCAGTAAAAAGGGTTGGGGCCATGGCACCTTCAGCACCAGCATGGCAACGGCTAAAGCGGCGGGTGCCAAGGTGCTGTTTTGCACCCACCATGAACCCACCCGCAACGACGATGCGCTTGAAGCTGTTTTTGCTGCCGCACTCGCAGCCAATGCGGAGCACACCGAGGGTCTGGACGTGCGTCTGGCGCGAGAAGGTGATGTCTACGAATTCTGAGCGCGTTTGCGCCGCCACCGGTCCGACTTCACAACAAGCCTGGCCCCTGTTTGACATCGCAAGCACCCGCGCGCTGGAAACATCCGCAGCGAATCGCTCCAGAGTCCCTTCCATGATGCAAACAGCCGGCTTGGCCTTGGCCCGGCTGACTTTGGCACTGGTTCCGCACGCCCGCGTCGTCTGGGTCGCATGCGGTCCAGGCAACAACGGTGGCGATGGACTCGAAGCCGCCGCCCACCTTCAAGCATGGGGCAAACAGGTTGTGGTCAGCCTGGTCCATGAACCGGGCAAGAGTCCGGACGATGCACGCGGGGCGTGGGATGCTGCCCATACTGCCGGCGTACGCTTCACGGACAAAGTCCCGGACCATTACGACGTATGCATTGATGCCCTGTTCGGCATCGGCTCCATTCGACCCATGGGCGCAACCTACGCAGACTGGGTTACGCACATGAATGCGGCCCCGGCCCCCACAATTGCAGTCGATGTCCCCAGCGGATTGCAGGCAGACACTGGCGCAGTAGGCGCCGTGCAGGTGGAAGCAAATTTCACATTAAGTCTGCTGACGCTCAAACCCGGCTTGTTTACCGGCGGCGGGCGGGATGTTAGCGGCGAAATCTGGTTCAACGATCTGGGCATTTCAGTCGACGCAGCGCCGCAAGCCATGCTGATGGGCGCACCTACCCAACATGCCAGACGGCACGCCAGCCACAAGGGCAGCTACGGTGACGTCTGCATCGTGGGCGGCACCTCAGGAATGACAGGGGCAACACTTCTGGCTGCACGCTCAGCGTTAAACGGAGGTGCCGGTCGGGTGTTTGTATGCCCCTTGGGACCGCTTGAACCCGCGTTGGATGTCCAGAAGCCTGAACTCATGTTTCGCAACTTCAGCGACCTCGACTGGCGCGAGATGGTGCTGGTGGCCGGATGCGGTGGAGGCGAGGCAATCGCCGAACTACTTCCACACATACTACGCAACGCCAAACAACTGGTGCTCGATGCCGACGCGCTCAACCGCATCGCCGAAAGCGCTGCATTGCAGGCCCTAGTGGCCAAGCGATCCGCAGGCACGACCGTGATCACGCCCCATCCGCTGGAAGCCGCGCGCTTGTTGGGATGCACTGCCGCACACATTCAGGCCGACCGGTTAAATGCCGCCCGAACCCTTGCACAGCGGTTCCAGTGCGTCACCTTGCTCAAGGGTTCAGGCAGCATCATTGCAGCGCCAGATAATGTGCTGTGCATCAACCCCACTGGCAATGCCAAGTTGGCCACGGCAGGCACCGGAGATGTTTTGGCAGGCCTGATTGGAGCCAATCTGGCGGCCCGCCAGTCTGCGCTGGATGCCGCGTGCAACGCGGTCTACCGACACGGCTTGGCAGCTGACCATTGGCAGGGTCCGGTGCTGAACGCATCCGCACTCTGCCAATGGCACTGACCGGCTTTAACGCTTTTTGCGCGCCGCTTTCTTCGAGGAAGCAGAAGAACGTTCTGAAGACTTGGCTGGCGAAGCCTTGGCGGCACGACCAGACTTTGCAGCACCGCGCTTGCGTGGCTCGGCTTTGAAAGACGCCGAGCGCCCTCCCCCGACTTCAACGTCAAACCGTTCAGCCAATGGCAAGCGCACTTTGGCATCCCGGCCACCCAGTTTGTCACCGGAAGCACGGCCATTGCCATTGCTATTGCCACCTTCATCCTCATTCACGAGTCGGAAATCGATCTTGCGTCCGTCCAGATCCACCCGGCTAACCT
>CAIQEX010000569.1 GCA_903870955.1 uncultured beta proteobacterium | reverse complement strand
ATTTTTCTGCGCAACGTGCTGATTTATTTTGACCCACCCACGAAGGTGGATGTGGTGGACCGGGTGCTGGCTTTGCTGAAACCCGGTGGTCTGTTCTTTTTGGGAACGGCCGAAGGGCGGGTACCATGCAAGACGCCGCTGCAGACCGTCATCCCCGGCGCTTTCCGCAAGGTGGCCTGATATGGCGACACTAACCAAAACAAATCCCTATATGCCAAAGCCCACGGCAGCGGTGGAGCTTATGCCGGGTGACGTCGCCGTAGGACAATCTGGCGACCAATTGAAGACCTTGCTGGGGTCCTGTGTGTCGGTCATCTTGACCGACCCGCGGCGCACTGTGGGGGCCATGTGCCATATCGTGCATGTGGGCGTACCCAACGCTGCCAACCGCCACAACACAGCCTACGGTGTGGCCGCCATGCACGATATGTTTACCCGTCTGCGTGCGCTGGGAATCAACCCGCGCATGTGCGAAGCTTATGTCTATGGCGGGGGCAATATGTTTCCCCACCTGTTTCGCGAAAAGCATGTGGGTGCGAGCAATGTGGACTGGGTATTGCAGTATCTGGACACCCATGGTGTGCCTGTGTTGGACCATTGCCTGGGAGGCAATGGATACAGAAAAGTAAGCTGGACCGTGGGTAATCAGGAACCAGTGGTTGAAACCGTATTTTCAGATCAAGGCGCGCTCCATGGTGGTTAAGGTATTTGTGGTCGATGACTCGGCCATCGTGCGACAGGCGTTGGCGCATATTCTGGCGGGCAATGCAGAAGTCGAACTCGTGGGCAGTGCGCCGAATCCGATGTTGGCGATGGAGGCGATACGCAAAAGTGCGCCGGACGTGCTGCTGCTGGATATTGAAATGCCCGGCATGGACGGCTTGACGTTTTTGCGTCAGATCATGTCCACGAATCCGATACCGACGGTGATTTGCTCCACCCTGTCTACCGAGGGAAGCAAGGTCGCACTAGAGGCTTTGTCGGCTGGTGCCATTTCGGTCATGGCCAAGCCCAAACTGGGACTTAAGCAGTACATGGAAGACTCGCGCCGCGACATGATTCTGGCGCTGAAGACTGCGGCCCGTTCACGTCCGCGGGTGCGCACCAGTGCAACGGATCCTGCGGCCCGTGCGATCACCGTGCGGGCGCCTGTGTTGTCGTCAATACATGCCTTTGCCATGAACAAGCCGGTGGTGATGGGTAGCTCCACCGGCGGCACCCAGGCATTGGAACTGGTGCTGACGAGTTTGCCCGGAGATGCGCCGGGCATTGCCATCACGCAGCACATGCCTGAAAAATTTACCGCCATGTACGCACAGCGACTCAACGGCTTGTGTGCGATGCAGGTTCGCGAAGCGAAGGACGGGGACCGGCTTGAGCGTGGCCTGGCACTGATCGCTCCGGGTGGCTTGCATATGCAGTTGCGCAAGGCGGCCGGTCAATACTACGTGCATGTGGTGGATGGGCCACCCGTCAATCGCCACAAGCCTTCGGTGGACGTGCTGTTCAAGTCAGCGGCAGAAGTGGCAGGGCGTGATGCGCTGGGCATTATCATGACGGGCATGGGTGACGACGGCGCGCGGGGCATGAAAAGTATGCACGACGTTGGCGCACGCACGATTGCGCAGAACGAAGAAACCTGTGTGGTCTTTGGCATGCCCAAGGAAGCCATCAAGCTGCAAGCCGTAGACGATATCTTGCCGCTGGAGCACATCGCCCGGGCGATCCTGCAGTTCGACTCCCGGGCTTAAGGTGTTGCTGGAGTCAGCACGGCGCTGCAGACGTGGCCGCGGCCAGAGTGCTTGGCGAGGTACAGCTGGCAGAT
>CAIQEX010000568.1 GCA_903870955.1 uncultured beta proteobacterium | reverse complement strand
CGAAAGCCGTCCCGGTCAAGCATAATCAAACCCCAATTCTTAAACTTCGTTCATTATGCACAGCAAGTGAGGTGCATCAAGCGACGAAGCCTTTTTTGAAGCCAATGAAGTTCACCAAGTAGCGACATGAAAGCCTCCCAATTTCTCATTTCCACCCTGAAAGAAGCGCCGGCAGATGCCGAAGTGTTTAGCCACAAGCTGATGATGCGCGCGGGGTTAATCAAAAAGCTGGGTGCTGGCATATACAGCTATATGCCGATGGGCTTGCGGGTTATCCGAAAAGTAGAAGCCATCGTCCGCGAAGAAATGAATCGCGCCGGTGCCGTGGAGGTGAGCATGCCCGTGGTGCAACCGGCAGAACTATGGCAAGAGACGGGTCGCTTTGAAGCCATGGGCCCGGAGTTGTTGCGTATCAAGGATCGTCACCAACGCGATTACGTGGTGCAGCCCACCAGCGAGGAGGTGGTGACCGATATAGCGCGACAAGAGATAAAGAGCTACAAACAGTTACCAAAAAACCTCTACCAAATTCAAACCAAATTCCGGGATGAGCGCCGTCCGCGCTTTGGTCTGATGCGGGGACGTGAGTTCACCATGAAGGATGCGTACAGCTTCGACCGTGACCAGGCGGCGGCCAAGGCCAGTTACCAAATCATGGCTAAGGCCTACCGAAAGATTTTTGACCGTTTTGGCTTGGTTTACCGTGCCGTTGCCGCCGATAGCGGCGCCATTGGTGGCGACCTCTCAGAGGAGTTTCAGGTGATCGCCGCAACCGGTGAAGACGCCATCGTTTATTGCCCCAATAGCGACTACGCGGCGAACATGGAAAAGGCCGAAGCTTTGGCACCGGCTGGCCCCCGTGCCGCGGCAACCCAGACGCTTGAAAAAGTGTCGACGCCGGGCATGAGCACCTGTGTTGACGTCGCAAACTACCTGAAGCTGCCGATTGAAAATTCGCTTAAGTCGTTGGTGGTGGCTACTGACGAGCGCGACGATAAGGGCGAGATCGTCAAGTCTCGGGTTTGGTTGTTGTTGATTCGTGGCGACCGAAGCATGAACGAAGTCAAAGTCGGCAAGGTGCCTGGTTTGGCCGGCTTTCGTTTTGCAACCTTGCCGGAGATCGACGCGCACTTCGGTTGCGAACCCGGTTACCTGGGGCCGGTCGGCTTGAAGAAGCCTCTCAGCGTGGTGGTGGACCGTGAAGTGGCGCTGATGTCGGACTGGATTTGTGGTGCCAACGTTGCCGACTACCACCTGAGCGGCGTGAATTGGGGCCGTGATCTGCCCGAGCCCGATGTGATTACAGATTTACGCAATGTGATCGAGGGTGACTTATCACCTGACGGTAAAGGTGCCTTGGCAATTGAGCGTGGCATTGAAGTGGGCCATGTGTTTTACCTGGGAACCAAGTACAGCCGCGCCATGAACGCCACTTTTCTGGACGTGAATGGAAAGCCGCAGTTCATGGAAATGGGTTGCTACGGCATTGGCATTACGCGGCTGCCGGCCGCCGCCATTGAACAGAATCACGACGAACGCGGCATCATCTGGCCGGACTCGCTGGCACCCTTTACCGTGGTGCTGTGTCCCATCAGCCCGGACCGTTTCCCTGACGTGAAGGCGGCTGCAGAAAAGCTCTATGCCGAATTGATGGAAGCTGGAGTTGACGTGATTCTGGATGATCGCAACGAGCGTCCCGGTGCCATGTTTGCGGACTGGGAATTGATTGGTGTGCCCCATCGGGTCACTCTCGGTGATCGCGGACTGAAGGAAGGCATGGTTGAATACCAGCACCGCCGTGATAAAGCGGCGACGAACGTGCCGGTGGCTGAAATCCTCGGTCTGCTTCAGGGGCGCCTGAAAGCATGATTCGGCGAGGGCTGCGCAGATTGTGATTAACAGGCGCAGTGTCCTGGCCACGCTGGGCGCATCTGCCTTGCTTGCGCTGCCGGAGTGGGGCTACGCGGGTGCGCAGATTGAGGAACCTCTGGCCGATGCGGTACGAAACGCTCTGAGCGCAGCTGTCAGCAGCGGCGAACCACCAGAACCCGTGTTTGCCAATACCGAGGACCGCTTGCATTACCTGCGCTGGAAAGTAGAGATGAACGCGCGCCTCGTGGCACGCAAGTCCGACTTGAAAACACTGCAGCACCGCGATGAGTTTCTTCAGACGCTTTGGTACAACTGTAAACGCGCCAAGCTGGACGTGGCGATGGTGCTAGGCCTCATTCAGGTAGAAAGCAATTTCCGTCAATTCGCGGTGAGTAGCGTTGGCGCGAGGGGCTATATGCAGGTGATGCCGTTCTGGACCCGCAGCATTGGTGACGGTGACCCCAATAAGCTGTTTCAGATGAAGCTGAACCTGCGCTTTGGCTGCGTCATCCTGCGTCACTACCTGAATCT
>CAIQEX010000567.1 GCA_903870955.1 uncultured beta proteobacterium | reverse complement strand
TCTCGTACAGCTTGGCATCGCGCCACAGGCGACCCAACGGGTATTCGTTGATGTAGCCATTGCCACCAAAAATCTGAACACCCTCGCCCGCCATCCAGGTGGCTTTCTCGGCCGTCCACAGGATTACCGAGGCACAGTCCTTGCGCACCTGGCGCACGTGCTCGGTGCCCAGCAAGTCCAGATTCTTGGCCACGGTGTAGGCGAAGGAACGCCCGGCCTGCAGCACGGTGTACATATCGGCGACCTTGCCCTGAATCAGCTGGAACTCGCCAATGCTCTGACCGAACTGCTTGCGGTCGTGGATGTAGGGCACCACGTTGTCCATCACAGCTTGCATGATGCCCAACGGGCCGCCGGTGAGCACGGCACGTTCGTAGTCCAAGCCGCTCATCAGCACCTTGGCGCCCTGGTTCAGACCACCCAGAACATTGGCCAGCGGCACTTCCACGTTGTTGAACACGAGCTCGCCGGTGTGGCTGCCACGCATGCCCAATTTGTCGAGCTTCTGCGCGATGCTGAAGCCTTTCATGCCTTTCTCGATCAGGAAAGCAGTCACGCCGCGTGCGCCCAATTCGGGTTCACTTTTTGCGTAAACGACGAGCGTGTCGGCATCCGGCCCGTTGGTGATCCACATCTTGCTGCCGTTGAGCAGGTAGTAACCGCCCTTGTCTTCCGCGCGCAGCTTCATGCTCAGCACATCGCTGCCCGCACCGGGTTCGCTCATGGCCAGTGCACCCACATGTTCGCCGGTGATGAGCTTGGGCAGGTACTTGGCGCGTTGCTCGGGTGTGCCGTTGCGGCGGATCTGGTTCACGCACAGGTTGCTGTGCGCGCCGTAGCTCAGACCCACGGAGGCCGAGGCGCGCGAGATTTCTTCCATGGCAATCATGTGTGCCAGGTAGCCCATGTTGGCACCACCATATTCCTCGCCCACGGTGATACCGAGCACGCCCAGAGCACCCATCTTCTGCCACAGGTCCATGGGGAACTGGTCGCTGCGGTCGATCTCAGCGGCGCGGGGGGCGATCTCTTCCTGTGCGAAGGCGTGCACCGCATCGCGCAGGGCGTCAATGTCTTCGCCGAGTTGGAAATTCAGGCCGGGCAGGTTGCTCATAGTTGTCTCCTTGATTTTTGGGAAATGTGAAATGGTTTGAAATCCACGGGTTCTGGACTCAATAGGTTTTGGGCACGGGCACCAGGGTTTGCTGCATCACAGCCGCCGGGCTTTGTTGGCCGTCGGCGGCGATGTGCGTCACCTCGGCAGCGGTGACGATCAGGCGGCGACCGCCCTTGATGACACGGCCCACCGCGCGCAATTCGCCGCCCGCAAAACCGGCCAGAAAGTTAATCTTGTATTCAGCTGTGGTGACTTCCATACCATCCGCCGCAACGGTCAACCCGGCATACCCGCCAGCAATATCGGCCAGCGCGCCCATGGCGCCGCCATGAAAACCGTCCTGCTGCTGGGCGACCTTGTCGGAGTACGGCAGGGCAATCTCCACCAGCCCCGGCTCCACGCGGATCAGGCGCGCCTGCAGATGGCGCATCATGCCCTGGCGCTTAAAGCTGTCTTCTACGCGGGTCCAGAGTGCGTCAGGCAGCATTGGTTTTTACCTTGGCGGCTGTTTTGGTGCTGGCCTTGGCCTCGGCTTTGACTAGCAAGGCGCGGGCCTCGCGCTGGTGCACTTTGATCTCTTCCAGGTTGGCCTGCAGGTCGGCCATCTGTTCTTCAATCTGCGTGCGGTGCAGGGCCAGAACATCCAGAAACTTGGTCAGTTGGGCGCCGGTATCGCGTGGGCTGTCGTACATCTCGATGATGTCCTTGGCCTCGGTCAGGCTCAGGCCCAGGCGCTTGGCGCGCAGCGTGAGCTTGAGGCGCGTGCGATCACGCACACTGTAGACACGGTTGCGCCCGCCGGGTCCGCTGCGCTCGGGCTGCAAAAGCCCTAAGTCTTCGTAAAAGCGAATCGCGCGCGTCGTCAGGTCAAACTCACGCGCCAAATCGCTGATGGTGTAGGTAGTGGTCATACGCAATCCATGCATCACAAGGGGGACAGCACGCTTCACGCCCTCTGCCTACAATGGTGCAGAGCTTACGTTTACGTAAACGTCAATTATGAAGCATAAAGAGTCCCCATGAACGACCTCGAAAAGCAGTTGCACTACCCCTTGGGCGAAGCCTTGCCCGCCTACGGCGAAAGCATCACCGTGGCGCCGGGCGTGAAATGGGTACGCATGACGCTGCCGTTTGCGCTGAACCACATCAACCTCTGGCTGCTGCGCGACGAAGTGAACGGCGTACAAGGCTGGAGCATTGTGGACACCTGTATCCACCGCGAAGAAGCCAAAGCGCATTGGGAGGCGATCTTCGCGAACGAACTGGAAGGCCTGCCGGTGCTGCGCGTAATCGCCACGCATATGCACCCGGACCACATCGGCCTGGCAGACTGGCTGTGCCGGCGTTGGGATGCGGCCTTCTACATCAGCGCCACCGATTTCATGGTGGCCCCCGTGCTTTGCTCAAGCCCCGATGCATCGAGTAATGCGCGCACGGTGCAGTTCTATGCACAACATGGTCTGAACGATGCCGAGACCGCGCGCAAGCTGCGCGAACGCAAGCCCTACTTCACCACGCTGGTGCCCGCGGTGCCCGCGCAGTACCACCGGTTGCTGGATGGTGCCACGCTGCAGATTGGCCCGCACGCCTGGCAGTGCATCAGCGGCTGTGGCCATGCGCCCGAGCACATGGCGCTGTACTGCGCAGAACTGGGGGTGCTGATGGGTGGTGACATGATGTTGCCGCGCATCTCCACCAATGTCAGTGTCTATGAGCAGGAGCCCGAAGCCGATGCGCTGACACTGTTCCTGAGTTCCATCGATCGCTTTCTGGCCCTGCCCGCCGACACGCTGGTCTTGCCTTCACACGGCAAGCCATTTACCGGCTTGCACATCCGCATCCAGCAACTACATGACCACCACCGCGACCGTCTGGCGGAAGTAATGCAAGCCTGCACGGAAAAGCCCTGCAGCGCCGCCGATGTGTTGCCGGTGCTGTTCAAACGGCCACTGGATTTTCACCAGATCACCTTCGCGCTGGGAGAAGCCGTGGCGCATTTGCATGCGTTGTGGCATGGCGGCAAGCTAAAACGGAAAATGGACGCAGATGGCGTTTACCGTTTTCGGATTTGAGGTTTTTACAACGATCGGCGCCAAGGTCTTTACGGAATTTTGTTCGCCCGCGGCGCCTAGCCTTTCCCGCTGTCCTGGCAAGGTGACCCATGCCATGCGCCCCCGTTCACAGCGTGCTCGACCACCAGGTCTCTCCCAATTGGCTCTGCAGCCATTCAATGAAGCTGCTGACTTTGGCCGGCACCTGGCGCGGCGAGGGGTAGACCGCGTGGATCTCCTGCGAGGGCAGGGACCATTCGGTCAGTACCGGCTGCACCGCACCCGATTGCACCGACTCGTACGCCACATACCAGGGCAAGGCTGCCAACCCCATATCGCCGCGGGCCGCAGCCAGCAGGGCCGACAGGTTGTTGGAG
>CAIQEX010000566.1 GCA_903870955.1 uncultured beta proteobacterium | reverse complement strand
TGCACCTGCGCCTGCTGCAGCACCTGCCGCTGCCGCAGCGGCAAGCAACAGCAAGGCTGGCGTTGCCATGCCGGCTGCAGCCAAGCTGCTGGCTGACAACAACCTCGCCGCAGGCTCGGTGGGTGGCACCGGCAAAGACGGTCGCATCACCAAGGGTGACGTGCTGGCCGCAGTAGCAGGTGGTGTGCAATCCACCGCTGCAGTGATCCCGACGGGTGTGCCGACCAAGGCGCTGCCGCAAGTGGCGGCTCCCAAGGCGCCCAGCCTGGGTGACCGTCCAGAACAGCGCGTGCCCATGACGCGTCTGCGGGCCCGTGTCGCGGAACGTCTGCTGCAGTCGCAAAGCACCAACGCCATTCTGACCACCTTCAACGAAATCAACATGGCCCCGGTCATGGACATGCGCAAGCGCATGCAGGATCGTTTTGAGAAGGAACATGGCTGCAAGCTGGGCTTCATGAGCTTCTTCGTCAAAGCGGCTGTGCATGCCCTGAAGAAGTTCCCGGTGCTGAATGCCTCGGTGGACGGCAATGACATCGTTTACCACGGCTATTTCGACATTGGTATCGCCGTTGGATCGCCACGCGGTCTGGTAGTGCCCATCTTGCGCAATGCCGACCAGATGAGCTTCGCCGAAATCGAGAAGAAGATTGCCGAATTCGGCGTCAAGGCCCGTGACGGCAAGCTGGGCATGGAAGAAATGACCGGTGGTACCTTCTCCATCTCGAATGGCGGTACCTTCGGTTCGATGATGTCCACGCCGATCATCAACCCGCCACAGTCGGCCATTCTGGGCGTTCACGCCACGAAGGACCGCGCCATGGTGGAAAACGGCCAGGTTGTGGTTCGTCCGATGAACTATTTCGCCATGTCCTACGACCACCGCATCATCGACGGCCGCGAAGCGGTTCTCGGTCTGGTTGCGATGAAAGAGGCGTTGGAAGATCCTGCTCGCCTGCTGTTTGACATCTAAGCAGGAGCTACTGCGCGACTGTGTGGCGTTGTTGCGGGTCCCGTTCTCCCCATCCTCACGTAGCGCTGCTACGTTCCGGTGGGTCGACACCCGCGCCTAGCCACACAGCCGCTCGCTACGCTCTATGAGCGCATTAACTTCAGGAGAATTCAATGAGTAAAAGTTTTGACGTCGTCGTGATCGGTGCGGGCCCCGGTGGCTATATCGCGGCCATCCGTGCAGCCCAATTGGGCTTTAGCGTAGCCTGTATTGACGAGTGGAAGAATGACAAGGGCGGCCCTGCGCCCGGTGGCACTTGCACCAATGTCGGTTGCATTCCTTCCAAGGCGCTGCTGCAATCCAGCGAGCACTTCGACCATGCCAACCACCACTTTGCCGAGCACGGCATCAGCGCCAAAGACGTCAAGATGGACGTGGCGAAGATGATTGCCCGCAAGGACACCGTGGTCAAGCAGAACAACGACGGCATCCTGTATCTCTTCAAGAAGAACAAGGTGACCTTCTTTCACGGCCGCGGATCGTTCGTGAAGGCGGCTGAGGGCGGCTACGAGATCGCGGTGACCGGCGCGGCCAGCGAGTCCGTCACGGGCAAGCACATCATCCTGGCCACGGGCTCGAACGCTCGGCAGTTGCCGGG
>CAIQEX010000565.1 GCA_903870955.1 uncultured beta proteobacterium | reverse complement strand
GGCAAATCTTTTGCAGCAAGGGCATGGGCCAGCGTGTCCAAAAGCGTCGGGCCGATATTGCCGGCCACCGCCACGCTCTTGCCAGCCCAACGCACCAGATGACCCGTGAGCGAGGTAACGGTGGTTTTGCCATTGGTACCGGTAATAGCCAACACCTTGGGCTGGTAATGCGCGTGAATGCTGGGTACGGGGCTTTGTGCCAGGTCCTTGAGGGCTAGCGCAAACAAACTCAGCTCGCCCCCCACCCACAGGCCGAGTCTTTGTGCTGCATCCATCACGCCAGCGGTCTCGGCCGGGCTCAAACCCGGGCTCTTGAAGACGGCGCGAATCTCCGTGCCTTCGATCAACGCGGCATCAAAGGTCGAATGCACAAAGGTCACATCGGGCAACTCAACGCGCAATACCGCTAGCTGCGGCGGTGCCTCGCGCGTGTCCACCACGGTCACGACGGCCCCATGCAGCGCGCACCACCGCACCATGGCCAGGCCGGATGCACCCAGGCCCAAAACCATGACGTGGAGATTGCGCAGGTTGTTCATGGTTTAGCGCAACTTCAAGGTAGACAGGCCGATCAGGCACAGCAGGATGGTGATGATCCAGAAACGCACCACGACTTGCGTTTCCTTCCAGCCATGCTTCTCGAAATGGTGGTGCAGCGGCGCCATCTTCAACAGGCGCTTACCGGTGCCAAACTTCTTCTTGGTGTATTTGAAATAGCTGACCTGCAGCATCACCGACAGCGCTTCAACCACAAAGATGCCGCCCATGATGGCCAACACAATTTCCTGGCGCACGATGACCGCCACGGTGCCCAGTGCGGCACCCAATGCCAGCGCACCCACATCGCCCATAAAAACTTGCGCCGGATGGGTGTTGAACCACAGGAAGGCCAGACCCGAGCCGGCCATGGCGGCGCAGAAAATCATCAACTCGCCCGAGCCTGAGATGTGCGGGAAGAACAGGTACTTGGAGTACACCGCACTACCGGTCACGTAAGCAAAAATACCCAGGCAGGAGCCCACCAGCACCACCGGCATGATGGCCAGTCCATCCAGACCGTCGGTGAGATTGACCGCATTGCTCGAACCCACAATCACCAGGTAGGTGAGGATGACAAAGCCCAGCACACCCAGCGGATAACTCACTTCTTTGAAGAACGGCAACAAGAGTCCGGCTTTGGGCGGCAGGTTCACATCGAAGCCGGAGCTCACCCACTGGAAGAACAACTGCATGACGCGCAGATTGGAACTTTCGGAAATGCTGAACACCAGGTACAAGGCGGCCAGCAGGCCAATCAAAGACTGCCAGAAATACTTTTCGCGTGAACGCATGCCTTCGGGGTCTTTGCGCACCACCTTGCGCCAGTCGTCGACCCAACCGATAGCACCAAAGCCCAGCGTCACGATCAACACGATCCAGACGAAGCGGTTGCTCCAGTCAAACCAGAGCAGTGTGGAGACCAAAATGGACAGCAGAATCAGCACGCCGCCCATGGTCGGTGTGCCGCTCTTGCTCAGGTGGCTCTCCATGCCGTAGCCACGAATCGGCTGGCCAATCTTGAGTTCGGTCAGGCGACGGATCACGGCGGGGCCAGCGGCAAGGCCAATCAGCAATGCCGTAAGCGCAGCCATCACCGCGCGAAAGGTGATGTATTGAAAAACCCGGAAGAAACCGAAATCCGGTGACAGGGTTTGCAGCCATTGGGCCAGCGTTAGCAGCATGCGGAATATTCCTTATTTTTGTTGTTGAATTTCATGGTGTGCCCTGCGTTTGTGCGGCAGCGCACACGGCTTCCACCACGCGCTCCATGCGCATGAAGCGCGAGCCTTTGACCAACAGGCTGTTCACCTGGGGCAACTGTTGCAGCACCGCGGCGTTCAGCGCTTCGACCGAGGCGAAGTGTTGTGCACCGGGGAAGGCGGCAACAGCCGATTTGGCCAACTCGCCCATGGCATAAAAATGCTCGATGCCTGCGGCCTTGGCCTCTGCGCCGGCTTCGGCATGGAAGGCTGGGCCCTGCTCGCCCACCTCGCCCATATCGCCCAACACCAGCAGGCGTGGCGCTGGCAATTCGGCCAGCACGGCAATGGCTGCGCGCACCGAATCCGGGTTTGCGTTGTAGGTGTCATCCACCAGCGTACGGGTGCGATCCGCCATGGCCAGTGCCACGGCGCGTGAGCGGCCCTTGACCGGTACAAAGGACTCCAAGCCCTGCACCACTGCATCCACCGACACACCGGCAGACAGGGCACAGGCGGCAGCGGCCAAAGCGTTCTTGACGTTGTGGCGACCGGCAATATGCAGGCGGAACTTGAATGCGTGACCCAACCCCGTGGCTTGTACCGACCAGGCACCATCCAGCCACTGGGCCGTGTCACAAACTATGTCCTGTGCATTGCCAGTCGCATCCAGCGCAAAGCGCGCGGTACGGCGGGGTTCGGCCAGATCAGCCCACAGCGCCGTGAAGTCGTCATCGGCAGGAAACACCGCCGTGCCACTGGCCGTCAGCGCGCCAATGACCGAGCCGTTTTCTTCTGCCACGGCCTTTACCGTGTGCATAAATTCAAGGTGCTCGCGCTGCGCGTTGTTCACCAGGGCCACGGTGGGTTGGGCAATGGCGGCCAGGGCTTCGATCTCGCCGGGATGGTTCATGCCCAGCTCCACCACGGCAATCCGGTGTTGTGCGCGCAAGCGCAGCACGGTAAGTGGCACGCCAATGTCGTTGTTCAGATTGCCCCGCGTGGCCAGGGCGTCGTCGCCTGCAGCCGCCTGCAGAATGCTGGCAATCATCTGCGTCACCGTGGTCTTGCCGTTGCTGCCGGTGACCGCAATCACAGGAATGGAAAATTGTGCGCGCCAGCCGGTGGCGAGTTGCGTCAGCGCTGCGTGGGTGTCGGCCACTTCGATGCGGGGGATGCCTGCCGGATAGCTTTCTGCAGCCAAGCCCGCATGACAAATCAAGCCGGCCGCACCTTGCTTGCATGCTTCATGCAGCATAGTGTTGGCATCAAACTTTTCGCCTTTGAGGGCCAGGAACAGGTCGCCGGGCTCCACGCTGCGGGTATCGGTATGCACGCGCATTACGCTGATCGCACCGTCGCCCACCAGGCGTGCGCCGGGCAGCCATTGGACCGCGGTGCTCATCTGCAGCATCGGCTTCATACTTGCGCCTCCGCACGCGCCAGGCGCCATTGCTTCAGAGCGGCCGCGGCGTGTGCGCGGTCAGAAAACGCGGTTTTGACGCCGGCAATTTCCTGCGTAGCTTCGTGCCCTTTACCGGCGAGCAACACCACATCCTGCGCTGCCGCGCCTTGAATCGTCTGGGCAATTGCGGCGGCCCGATCCGACTGAACCACCAACGTATGGCAGGAGGGCAAACCCAACAGAATTTGCGCAATGATGGCTTCGGGCTTTTCACTGCGAGGGTTGTCGCTGGTGACCACCACCTGATCGGCCAGCTTGGCCGCGATGGCACCCATCAGCGGGCGCTTGGAGGCATCGCGATCCCCACCGCAACCAAACACGCACCAGAGTTTGCCACCCCGTGCCTGCACCAGCGGGCGCAGGGCTTGCAGTGCGTGGTCCAACGCGTCGGGCGTGTGGGCGTAATCAATCGCGATCAGTGGGGTGTCGGCGTCGCCCAGGCACTCCATGCGACCCGGCACGGCATGCAACTGGCTGCAGGCCTGCACCGCGTCAGTCAAGGGCACGCCCAGGGCGCGCATGGCGGCCAGCACGCCCAACAGGTTGGAGGCGTTGTAACTGCCAATCAAATTCGTTTGCAGCGGCAACGCGGTGTCACCTTCCACCACATCAAAACGAATACCACGCGCACGGTATTCCAGATTGCGGGCCTGTAGACGGGCGGCGCGCACGGTCGATACGGTCCACACATCCAGACCCTGGTTTTCCAGGGCGCTGGCCAATTCGACGCCGCGTACGTCGTCCAGGTTCAACACCACGCTGCGCAGGCCGGTCCATGCAAACAGTCGACGCTTGGATTGCCAGTAGGCCTCCATGCTGTGGTGGTAGTCCAGATGGTCCTGGGTGAAATTGGTGAACAGGGCCACGCGAATCTGCGTGCCGTCGAGCCGGGCTTCTTCGATGCCGATGCTGGAGGCTTCAATGGCGCAGGCCCGGATGCCTTGCTCGGCAAATCGGCGCAGGGCGGATTGCAGTTGCACCGGGTCAGGTGTGGTCAATCCCGTGGATACCACATCACCCTGTGCGGTGGCAGCGTCTTCAGGTGCGCCAGCAGCCGGAGGGCGGCCCACGCCCAAGGTGCCGATCATGGCGCAGGGCAGTGCCTGCTGGCCGGTCAGCGCAGACAGCGCTTGCGCCAGCCACCAGGCGGTCGAGGTCTTGCCATTGGTACCGGTGACGGCCAACACCGCAACTTCTTCCGATGGCTGCGCAAAGTAGGCGGCGGCAATCGGGCCGGTTGCGGCTTTGAGACCTTGAAAACATTCCACGCGGTCGGACGGCACATCAAACGATTCGATGCCCTCGGCCTCTACCAGACACACCGCAGCCCCTGCCTGCAAAGCGGCACGGACAAAGGAACGTCCGTCCACCGCCGCGCCAGGCCAAGCGATAAATGCGTCGCCCGGCTGCACCAGACGGCTGTCAGTGCGCAGGGTGCCAGTGACATGGTTCTTTAGCCATTGCGCAGCTTGGGCGGTGGAGTGCAGCATCAGAAGCTCTCCTCGACCGCGCTGGCCACGATGTTGGGACGCACTGCCATGTCGGGTTGGACATTGAGCAAGCGCAGGGTTTGTTGCACCGTGTCGCTAAACACCGGGGCCGCCACGTCGCCACCGAAATAGCGGCCGGCACTGGGTTCGTCCAACATCACCCCGACGATCAAACGCGGCTTGTCGATCGGCGCCATGCCCACGAACCAGCTGCGGTATTTGCGGTTGCCGTCGCTGCCGTAGCCCTTGCCCTGCTGTTTGTACGCGGTGCCGGACTTGCCGCCCACCGAGTAACCCTGGGTCTGCGCCTTGGGGCCCGTGCCACCCGGGCCGGCGGCCATTTGCAGCATCTTGCGGACTTCTGCAGCGGTGTCCGCAGAGAACACCCGTGCGCCCACGGCAGGCTCGGTGCTTTTCATCAGCGTGGCAGGGATGATCAGGCCATCGTGCGAGAACACCGTGTAGGACCGCACCATCTGAAACAACGAGGCCGACAAACCGTAGCCGTAAGACACCGTGGCCTGCTCGATCGGACGCCACTTGTTTGCGGGGCGCAGGCGACCCGACACAGCACCAGGAAATTCAATTTGCGGCTTCTGACCAAAGCCCGCTTGCGAAAAGGTTTCCCACATGGCGCTGGCCGGCATGCCCATGGCGATTTTGGCTGTGCCCACATTGCTGGACACCTGAATCACCTGCTCTACGGTCAGCGCACCGTGGGCGTGCGAATCGTGGATGGTGACGCCGGTAATGGTGTAGGAGCCCGGCGCGGTATCAATCACTGTGGTCGGCTTGACATGACCAGTTTCCAGCGCCAGGCCAATGGTGAAGGGTTTCATCACCGAGCCGGGCTCAAAGGTATCGGTCAGTGCGCGGTTGCGGGTTTGCGCGCCGCTCAGGTTCTGGCGCCTGTCCGGCACGTAGCTGGGGTAGTTGGTCAGGGCCAGCACTTCACCGCTGACAGCGTCCAGAACCACGATACTGCCGGCGAGAGCACGCTGGGTCAGTACCGCTTCCTTGAGCTTCTGGTAGGCGAAGAACTGCACCTTGCTGTCGATGCTCAGTTGCAAGTCCTGGCCATCGACCGGCGGAGTAATTTCGCCCACGTCTTCCACCGCGCGACCCAGACGATCCTTGATGACATGGCGCATGCCGGGCTTGCCGAGCAGACGCTTGTTGTAAAGCAGCTCCATGCCTTCCTGGCCGTTGTCTTCCACATTGGTGAAGCCCACGACATGCGCTGCAGCCTCGCCTTCGGGGTACTGGCGCTTGTATTCCTTGCGCTGGTAGATGCCTTTGATGTTCAGGGCCGCGATTTCCTTGGCGACGTCCGCATCCACCTGGCGCTTGATCCAGACAAAGGTCTTGTCTTCGTCGAGCTTCTTGACCAGGTCGGCAAAGGGCATTTCCAGCAGTTTGGCGAGTTGCTGCAATTTGGGCTTTTCGCCGTCTGTGTCGACATCGTCGGGAATGGCCCAGATGCTCGGGGCTGGCACGCTGGACGCCAGGATCAGGCCATTGCGATCCAGAATGCGGCCACGGTAGGCGGGCAACTCCAGCGTGCGGGCAAAGCGCACTTCACCCTGGCGTTGAAAGAAGTCGTTGGCATAGACCTGGATGTAGGCGGCGCGCGCTGCCAAGCCGCCAAAGGCCAAAGCAATCGCGGCCACCACAAACTTGCTGCGCCACACAGGCGTGCGACTGGCCAGCAACGGGCTGGAGGTGTAGCGTACGCTACGGCTCACGGCTTGACTCCCTCGGACACGGACGCTTGGGGTGTCAGCGGTGTGCCGTTGACATTGCCGCTGACGGCCCTTGATGTCGGTACGGAACCGTTGTAACTCACATAGGTGGTGATGGCCGGCAGCACCTGGCGCATCTGCAATTTCTCGCGTGCCAGCCGCTCGACCCGCGCGGAAGTGGCCTGGGCACGCTTCTCCACCTTCAGGCGCTCGAATTCGCTGCTCAGGCGGCGCTCTTCTGCCTGCGCCTTGTCCAATTCGGTGAACAGGCGACGCGATTCGTATTGCACGTTGACCAGATAAATCGCGCTGGCGACCACGGCCAAAAGCAGCATCAGGTTAATGCGCGTCATGGCCTGGTTCCCGCATGGGACTCTGTATCCGGCAAGCTCATGTTGCAGCCCTCTGCGCGACGCGCATGATGGCGCTGCGCGAGCGAGGGTTGCCCTTGATTTCCTCTTCGCTGGGCTTGACACGCCCCAGCGACACCAGTTGCATCACCTTGGGTGCTGCAAAAGGCGCACGGCGGTCGTACTCCTCGCGGGAATGCTTGGCAATGAACTGCTTGACGATGCGGTCCTCCAGCGAGTGAAAGCTGATCACCGCCAGACGACCGCCCGCCTGCAACACAGACAGACTGGCCTCTAGCGCCTGTTGCAACTCTTCAAGCTCGGCGTTGATGAAAATCCGAAAAGCCTGAAATGTGCGCGTTGCAGGGTCCTTGCCCGGCTCGCGGGTTT
>CAIQEX010000564.1 GCA_903870955.1 uncultured beta proteobacterium | reverse complement strand
TCGGCGCGCTTCATGATGTCTTCGATCTGGGTGTCCGTACCCTGAAACAGGCAAACCCCCATACTGCAGGAAAACTGCGGTGCATGGGCCGAGACCGTCAGTGCAATATCCAAAGATGAAGTAAAGGGTGACTCCAGCGACGATGCCACCTTACTCACCACGCGCTGCAGGTTCTGGTACGCGTCGTCGGGATCCGAACCCAAATTGGTCACCAGAATCACGAACACGTCGCCTCCCAGACGGGCTACCGTATCGCAATCCCGCACACACTCCCCCAAGCGCGCGCCTACCTCTTTCAACAGGATATCGGCTGTGTCATGCCCAACGACTTCGTTGAATAGTTTGAAGTGATCAATATCCACATATATCAGGGCGCCCATCTCTTGTGAGCGGGTTGCACTGATGCGCGCAAAGGCCAGTCGCTCCAACAAAAGTCGCCGGTTCCCCTGTCCTGTGAGTTGATCGTTCAGGGTCAGCCGGGCGATCGTTTCATCCGAACTTTTTATCTCGCTGATATCTCGACAAACGCCCCGGTAGCCAACGAAATTTCCGTTGGCGTCGAAAACCGGAACCCCGCTCATGCTGAGCCAGAGGCACCCCTGATCGGCCTGCACCATCTTCAATTCGACGTTGAAGAATGGCTCTCGCGCGTTCAATAGTTCCAGATGCAGTAACCAATCGTCGCTGTTGGCATTGGCTGCCTCAAAATGCGACCACGTCTTGCCGACCATGGACTGTCCAAGCACCTCGTGCCGGGCGTCAGCCGACTCGACGCGCGAGAAGCGGAGGGAAGCGTCCTGCTCCCAATGCCAATGGGCTAGTCGGTCAAGGCGCTTCATTGGGCGATGGCACTAGGTGAACCTGATATGCGACCCTCAGGTGTTGTTCCTGGCCTCACATAAATAAGAAATGGCGGGTGCGTTCGACCCTTCGCAGGCGTATACCGAAACGTGATGGTAGTCACCGCCCGCGCGCGGAATATCGCGCTGAATCAGATCGCCTCGATCGCACCTTTTCGCCGGCGCTTTGAAGTCTCGAATTTCGTGCTTTGTTTGCCAACTCAAACATCATGCGACTCCCGGGTTTCAAAAATTAATGAGCGCATAGGGGTACTGGTTGGATGGCGTATTTATTTCGGTTTGAAGTTGCTCAGAAGAGTTCACTATGGACTCACCTCCAACTATGCAAAGACTTCGCGAAATCGCCACCGGATGGTGAATAAATTCCTTCCGACTTTTGCATACCTGGTTTACGTTCCTCTCAAAAGGGTAACTACACCAAAACAATAATTTCGCCGTCTCATCGTCTTATGTATTGGAGTAAACCCGAACCACAGGGCATTAGTGTGATGCAACTTTCCGCCCAGGATGGGCGTTTTCCAAAGCGATAGTATTTTTCGCGATGGGTTAGTTTTTCTATCCAATTGACTTTCTGGGGTTCTTGATTCATAGCATTCACGCGACCCTGTATTTGCAACTTTTTTTAGGAGTACCCCATGAGCCATACATCAACATGCCCCCCGGCATCCGACACGCCTATTGCATCCCCCGCCTTCAAGGACCTGGTTGCGAACGACCTGCGCCAGATCAGGCAAGCCCTCAATCAAAGCGATCTGGACAAGGCAGTTATTTTTCAAACCTCATTAACCCGCTCCCTGCTTCACCTGGCATTTGACTGGGCATGCCTGTTTGCCTCGTTGTGGGCGGTCATGCAGTGGGGATGGTGGGCGGTGCCGGTTGCCCTATTCATTATTGGCAACCGACAGCGCGCTTTGGGCAATGTATTGCACGATCTCGCACACCGCAATGTGAGCCGCCGAGTGCAGGCCAACGACTTCATTGCACACGCCCTGGTCGCTCCCTTGCTCTACGCTGATTTTGAACAATACCGAAAAACGCATCTGGCACACCATATGAATCTGGGTGACCCACAACTCGACCCGGACTATATGGAATCAGCCGGGATCAACAGAAACTGCTGGCGCGAAACCTTTCGCGCCAATTTGATAAATCCAGGTCTGTGGGGCAACACGCTGGCCGGAGACTTTGCCAAACCACTGGCCACTGTCAAGTTGCTCTATATAGTTTTGTGGTGGTCCGGGCTATTGGCTTGCATCGCTTTGACCTCGGACTGGCAAACTGCCGGGGTATTTTTGGCGCTATGGATGGGTGCAAGAGCCACCGTGTTTTTCCTAATCACCTTGTTTCGTGAAATGTGCGACCATTTCGGCAGAACATCGGGAGGCGTTTTTCAATTTTCGCGGGACATCACGGCAAGCGGGGTTCTTCGCTACATCATTCATCCGCACAACAATGGTTATCACCTGACCCACCATCTGCTGCCAACAGTGCCCTACTACCACCTCCCCGTAACCCATAAGGCACTTTTGAAACTACCTGAATTTCAGCAACAAGCCTGCATTTGCACAAGCTATTTATTTGGAAAAAAATCTGTTGTCGGGTACTAAATGACCATGTGTGACAACGCGAACAGCGCGCACTGCTCTACCGAGTTGTCGGCCTGGCAGGTGGCGACGCTCTTGGTCTCCGCCAGTTACGGAATTGGCTTTTTGTTTGGCAGTGGCGAAGTGACCCTGCAATGGGGAATGGCTGGCAGCATTTATGCCGTGGTAACGGCATTGGGTGTTGTCGTTCTGGCCATTGCAGCGCCCCAGATCTGGCGCAACGGCTTGCAGATCTGGCAGTTGCTGGGCGCCGCTTACGGGCTAAAGGTCAGCAAGTTGGTGGCTTTGCTGTCGGTGATCTGGATGAGCGGCGTGCTGGCGGCGCAGATTCATGGCGGGGTGGCGGTTGTGAAGTTGATGGGTGTGTCGACCGTGCCGGCCTTTGCCTTGGTGCTGCTACAAATTTTTGTAGCCTCAAGAATGAATCTGGCGCTGGCAGCCAAAGTGTTTGCCGTGTGTCTGATGGCCAGCAGTCTGCTATTGCTCTATGCCGTGTTTTCGCTCGATGGCTTGCCCCTGCTGTCGCAAGCCGTACCGTCTTTTTCGAAGGACCTGCAACGCATCCCCACGGTCCGGCTGTGGGCCATTGTCCTGGCCATTGCGCCGCTGGTCGTCACGGGTGCCGACTACCAGCAATTTGTCATGGCAGCCAGGAATCCGCGTGCGGCTTGGGTGGGATGCCTGATGGCCGCTGGGTTTTTGTTGGTGTTTGGCTTTTTGCCGGCGTCCGTGGTACTGGCCTATGAAAGCGACTTAAGGGCAGCGCAACCCGCCAGCAACAACCAGATCATTCCCTTCATCATGGCTGCGGTGGCCAATCGCCTGGCCTCCGGCTATGGGTGGATGATTCTGCTCGGCTTGCTGACGGCCGCCCTGGGTTCGGCTGCCGCCATTGTCAGAGCCATGAGTTCAGCGGCCTTGAGCACCATGGGTTCCAAAGACCAGTCCAGCTGGGCAAATCTGGCAATGGTCCTGCTCGGCGGTCTGATTGCCGCACGGGGGCAGGCCATCAT
>CAIQEX010000563.1 GCA_903870955.1 uncultured beta proteobacterium | reverse complement strand
CCATCACCTGAACGGTTTTTGTGCCGATCACGATGCCGATCCGCTAGGCATGTTGGAACGGTCTTCGCTCAAGGAGTCGCTGGCGAGCGCTATTCAGGGTCTGTCAAAGCAGAGCGGTACGGTGCTGTCCTACTACTACGTTGAAGACTTGAAGATGCATCAGATCGGAAAATTGATGCAGGTGACCGAAGCCCGGGTGAGCCAGATTCACGCGCAGGCTATCGCTGAATTGCGCGCCAGGCTGGTGGATGAGTCCGGTGCTTTTGAATCGCTCAAGCCAAGGCGTTCAAAACGTGTGTCGCGGGCTACGCCATCTGCGCTTGCGGCGTAGCCGGTAGCACGGCGAGCTGCATCGAGATTGCGCCGACCGGGCAGCGGGTCTCGCAGCGTGCACATCCGGTGCATCGCTCGATCTCCTGCAGGACCACCGTTTTGCGCCACGCCTCGGTCCTGAAACTGAACAAGGGTAGGGGACAGGCGGCAATGCATCTTCCACACCCAGAACAGTGCTCGGAATCGACGGCTGCAACCTGTGGAATCTTGGCCATGTTGACGGGGCGCTGGTTTCGGAGTTTTCTGCAGCGTCGCTATTCGGAGCGCAACTTGGCGCTACGGCTGTCGAGCGGGGTCATGAACGAGTTTTGTTCCCAGCCATCTGTCATCGGGCCTTCGCGGCGCGCTCTATCCAACTCGGAACCGGAAGTGCCCTTGTTGTTTCTCTGGCGCGACACGGACGCCTGCAATTGGTCAGCAACCTTTTTGAGATGCGAGTCCATGAATTCACTCGGGTCTACATTGGCGGCAGCTTTGCCTAAAAAGGCGGTACGTATCTGGCTGAAATGGGGCAGGTTGTCAGGTTCCACGACCCAGTAGGGAATATCGCACTGCGCTAGCAGGCCATATTTCAGGGTTTGGTTGCTTAGGGACAGGCCTCCCGGCCCCGGTACATCCACACACCCCATGATGCGGCCTTCAGAGTTGCAAATGGTGAACGTGCAATACACGCGGTTGAGCATGTTGTACCAATATTCGGCCTGTTCCTGTTTGGCCGGGATGGTGAAACGGGTGACCGGAAGCTTGACCATGACGTGCTGGTCATACATTACTTTTTCCAGCCACATCCACACTTTTATCTCTTTACGGTTCACTAGGGTACGTGCGTAGAGCGGCCATTCCTTGGGGATCTGGGTGCGTTTGGGTGGCTTGCCACGTTGCCACTGGACGTAGATTGCTACTGCAATCAAGCAGAGCAATATGCCCGAAAAAAAAGAAACTACCATCTCTCCCCCCTACGAATTGGCGCACCAGCCAGACCTGTGTTATCCGCGCAGTTTACTGCGATGCGCGACCTTTCTGGGAAGTAGATTGCACACTGGGTTGGGTTGGGCTTTACCGCACTGCGATACTACGGGTATGCAATTGCAGGAAATACTTTACACCCAGGGTTTTGGCACACGGCGCGTCTGCGCCGGTTTGATTCAGCAGGGCCACGTGCAGGTTTATGGTGATGATGCAGCCCCTGGCCCGGTGCTTTGCACGGATGCAGGGGCCGAATTTGGCACCACCGATTTCCGCTTCCGCGTGCAGGGGGTCGACTGGCCCTATGCCGAAAAAGCCTATCTGGTGTTGAACAAGCCGACGGCCACAGAATGCTCTCAAAAGCCCTCAACCTATCCGAGTATTTACACCTTGCTGCCTTCACCGCTGCGGACCCGCCCGCAAAAAGCGGCCGTTCAGGGTGTGCAAGCGGTGGGGCGCCTGGACCAGGACACCACGGGCATGCTGTTGCTGACCGATGACGGCAAGTTTATTCACCGCATGAGCTCACCGCGCCACCATGTGCCCAAGGTGTATGAGGTCCGGGTCAAGCACGCGCTGGATGCGCGCCAGATTCAGAAGCTGCTGGATGGCGTGGTGCTGGATGATGACCCCAAGCCGGTGCGCGCGGCAGCCTGTGAGGCGGTGGGTGAGTTTGATTTGCGATTGACTTTGACCGAAGGTAAGTACCACCAGGTCAAACGCATGCTGGCGGCGGTCAGCAACCGGGTTGAGGGCTTGCACCGCTCTCAAATTGGCGGTCTGGCATTGCCGGCTGACCTGGCACCGGGCCAATGGCGTTGGCTGAGCGCACAGGACTTGGCCAGTATGGCGGGTGCTTGAAGGGATTCTTGCAACATGCTTCGGATTCAACTCCTCCCCACGATTTGCGCCCTGATCGCATGTGTCGGGGGCAGGGCTCCCGCCGTGGCAGCCGAAGCGCCCAAACCCACGAACTGTGCCAATCCGGTGTACCTGTTGGT
>CAIQEX010000562.1 GCA_903870955.1 uncultured beta proteobacterium | reverse complement strand
GTCAGGTTGTCACCCGTCAAAATAACCTGCTTCTTGACGATGACCGGCTGGCCATTGCGCTCCAGAAAACGCTCGGCGCCAAAGGGCACCGGACCGGCACCGGTCTCGGCGGCGCGGGCCTCGGCGCTTTCCTCAACCATGCGGATTTCCAGCGTCGCGGTACGACCCAGAATGTCCTTGGCCTTGGCCGTGTCCTGCACGCCAGGCAACTGCACCACGATGCGGTCCAATCCCTGCTGTTGAATCACCGGCTCGGCAACGCCGAGTTCATTGATCCGGTTGTGCAGGGTGGTGATGTTCTGCTTGAGCGCCTGCTCCTGAATCTTGCGGCCCGCCACGGGATTGATGGCTGCCACCAACTTGTACTCGGCGCCATCCGGTGATGCGCTGCTGATCAGTTCAGGAAATTGGTCCTGAATGATGGCCTTGGCCGCGTCGACGGCAGCGCTGTCCTTGAACTTGATCTCGACGGTCTGGCCGACGCGCGTGATGCCGTTGTGACGCACGTTCTTTTCGCGCAGGTTGGTGCGGATGTCACCGGCCAGCGACTCTGCGCGCTTGGAAAGGGCGGCCTGCATATCCACCTGCAACATGAAGTGCACTCCGCCGCGCAAATCCAGTCCCAGGTACATCGGCGAGGCATGCAAGGCCGTTAGCCAGCCCGGCGAGCGCGTCAGCAAATTCAGCGCCACCACGTAGGCAGGATCGGCCGGATCCGGATTCAAGGCCTTCTGGATCGCGTCCTTGGCCTTCAGCTGTGCATCGGTATTGGAAAAACGCGCCTTGATCGAGCTGCCGTCCAGCGCCAGGGCATCGGGCGTCAAGTTTGCCGCCTTGAGCGCATCTTCCACGCGGGCCAGCGACGCGGTATCCAACAGCATGCCGGTCTTGGCCACGGAGACCTGCACGGCCGGAGCCTCACCAAACAAATTAGGCAAGGCATACAGCCCACCCACCAACAGCGCGATCAGGATGATCGCGTACTTCCATACCGGGTAACGGTTCATGATCGCGCCAGAGTTAGTTGAGGGTGATTACTTGATGGAACCCTTGGGCAGCACTTGCACCACGGCGATGCGCTGGATCTGCACCTCGACGCCATTGGCGACTTCCAGGCTCAGGCTGTTGTCGTTGAGCTTGGTGACCTTACCCAGCATGCCACCCACCGTCACCACTTCGTCACCCTTGGCCAGGGCATCGATCATGGCTTTGGCTTCTTTTTGCTTTTTCATCTGGGGGCGGATCATGACGAAATACAACACCACGAACATCAGCACCAATGGAAGCATGCTCATCAGGGTGGATTGCATGTCGCCGCCGGCAGCGGCAGCGGGAGCGGTTTGGGCAAAGGCAGAAGAAATGAACACAGGCAAACTCCACAATGAGGGAAAACGGGACGAAATCGCGCCTCCGGTGGCTCCTGAGGGAGCGCGCCCGGGGGTGGCGGTCAACCCAACATTGTAAGCGGGCGGCGTGTCACAACGGGCCGGGAGGCCCAAGCCGGACCCCACACCCCGTGCGGTCACTGGGCCGCCCCTGCCCCTGTCGCCTGAACGCGAATCAGGCCCTGGCCTGTTGCGGCTGGTAGACCTTGTCCCGCAACAAGGTCCATTGCAAGCGCGCCGCTGCCAGATGCCGCGCCTTGACGTGGCCAAAGCCACGGATCTGCTCAGGCACTCGGGCGAAGGCGGCGGCGGCATCCCGGTTGTTCCGGCTCAGCGCGGGCAGCATCGCCTCGATGTCGTTGCGGTAGTCAACAACCAAAGCACGCTCGGCCTGGCGTTCTTCACTGCGGCCAAAGACATCAAAAGTCGTCCCCCGCAAAAACTTCAGTCGCGCCAGCAGCCGCAGCGCACTGCCCATCCAGGGGCCGAACTTCTGCTTTTGCAGTTCGCCCTTTTCGTTGCGCTTTGCAAACAAGGGGGGTGCCAAGTGGTAGTTGAGCTGGTAATCGCCTTCAAAGCGGGTTTTCACCTGTGCCGCAAAACCGGCGTCGCTGTGCAGACGCGCCACCTCGTACTCGTCCTTGTAGGCCATCAGCTTGAACAGATAGCGGGCCACCGCTTCGCTCAGCGGCAAGGCCTCGCCCGAACCTAAAGCGGCCTCTGCGACGCGCACTTTTTCGACAAACTCACGGTACTGCTGCGCGTAGGCTGCGTTCTGGTACTGGGTCAGATAGTCAACGCGGAACTGCACCATCGCCTGCAGCGCCTCTTGACCCGCCTTGCGCCGCGGCGTAAAGGCAATCACCTGCGCAGGCCGGAGCAGGCGCTGCACGGCTTCCGGGTCGACCGCAGCGCGGCAGCCCCAGTCAAAAGCGGTGCGGTTGTTGTCCACCGCCACGGCATTGAGTTCAATGGCGCGCATGAGTGAGGCGCGCTGCAGCGGGATCCAGCCCTTTTGCCATGCATAGCCCAGCATCATGGGGTTGGTATAAATCGCATCGCCCAGCACCTGCACCGCCAGCGCATCGGCATCGAAAGTTCCCAGTCGGTCCGCGCCTACCACCTGCGCAATGTCCAGCAGGCACTGCGCACCGGGGTTGATCCAGTCGGCATTCTTCACAAAGCCGGCGGTGGGTGTGCTGTTGGAATTCAGCGCCACGTGGGTTCGACCACCGCGCATGCGCGTCAGGGTTTCCTTGCCCGCCACCACGATGGGGTCGCAGCCAATGATCAGGTCCGCGCTGGCCATGCCGACGCGCGTGGTGCGAATGCTGTCCTGCGTTTTGCCAATCAGCACATGGCTCCAGGTGGCGCCGCCTTTTTGCGCAAGCCCACCGGCGTCCTGGGTGACGATGCCTTTGCCTTCGAGGTGCGCGGCCATGCCCAGCAATTGGCCAATCGTGATCACGCCGGTGCCACCGACACCGGCCACCACCATGCCCCAGACTCCGCCGGGGGCGAGGTTCAGGTCGGCTATCACCGGGGCGGGCAAATCAGGCCATGCATCCGATGGAGCCGGATTTGCGTTGACCGCAGCGCCCTTGGGCTTCCTTGGCTTTCCACCCTCCACCGTCACGAAGCTCGGGCAAAAGCCCTTCACACAAGACAAGTCCTTGTTGCAACTGCTTTGGTTGATCTGGCGCTTGCGGCCCAGTTCGGTCTCCAGCGGCTCTACGCTGATGCAATTGCTCTGCACGCCGCAGTCGCCACAGCCTTCGCAGACCAGCTCATTGATCACCACACGGCGGGCCGGATCGACCAAGGTGCCGCGTTTACGCCGGCGGCGCTTCTCGGTGGCGCAGGTCTGGTCGTAAATGATGACCGTCGTGCCTTTGATTTCGCGGAACTCCCGTTGCACTGCGTCCAGCGTGTCACGGTGCTGAATGGCGATGCCTTCCGGCAGGCCCTTTACCGTGGCATATTTTTCTGGTTCGTCGGTGACGATGGTGATCTTCTGTGCCCCTTCGGCGCGCATGCTTTGCGCGATCTGAACCACGCTGTGGCCCTCGGGCCGCTCGCCAACCTGCTGCCCACCCGTCATGGCCACGGCATCGTTATAGAGAATCTTGTAGGTGATATTCACCCCGGCGGCAATGCTCTGGCGCACCGCCAACAGGCCGCTGTGGAAGTAGGTGCCGTCACCCAGGTTGGTGAACATGTGCGTGTCGTTGCTAAAGGGTTGCTGGCCCACCCAAGGCACGCCCTCGCCACCCATCTGCGTGAAGCCCACGGTCGCGCGGTCCATCCATACGGTCATGAAGTGGCAGCCAATACCCGCCATGGCACGCGAGCCCTCGGGCACCTTGGTTGAAGTGTTGTGCGGGCAACCCGAGCAAAACCAGGGCTGGCGCTCCGGGCCCTTGCCGCTGCTGAGTTCAATGACCTGCATGGCCTGTTCTTTGGCCTGAAGAATCGCCAGTTGTGCGTCGATGCGTGCCGTGGTGTCGGCATCCAGCCCCAGCTTCTTGATGCGCTTCGCAATGGCACGGGCGATGATCGCCGGGTTCAAATCGGCATTGGCACGCAACAGCGTATGGGCACTCGGATTCGGCACCGACCATTCACCACCGGCGCCAAATCGGTCTTCGGTTTCGACGGCGTCAAACTTGCCCAGCACCGTGGGTCGCACGTCGGCGCGCCAGTTATAGAGTTCTTCCTTAAGCTGGTATTCGATGACCTGGCGTTTTTCTTCCACCACCAGTATTTCCTGCAGGCCGGTGGCGAACTCGCGCGTCAACTGCGCTTCCAGCGGCCAGACCACGCCGACCTTGTGCAGCCGGATGCCAATGCGTTGGCAACTCACATCATCCAGCCCCAAGTCCAGCAAAGCCTGGCGCGTGTCGTTATAGGCCTTGCCACTGGCAATGATGCCGAAGCGGTCATGCTGCCCCTCAATGACGTTGTAGTTGAGGCGGTTGGCGCGGATGTAGGCCAATGCGGCATACCACTTGTAATCAAACAGCCGCGCCTCCTGTTCCAGCGCATGGTCGGGCCAGCGGATGTGCAGGCCACCCGGGGGAATGACAAAGTCCGTTGGCGTTTTGATGTGCACCCGATTCGGGTCTACCTGCACCGTGGCACTGGACTCGACAATTTCCTGAATCGTTTTCATCCCCGCCCAGACGCCGGAGAAGCGGCTCATGGCAAAAGCGTGCAGACCCAGGTCCAGAATTTCCTGCACGTTGGACGGGAAAAACACCGGAAAACCGCAGGCCTTGAAGATGTGGTCGCTCTGGTGCGCGGCGGTGCTGCTCTTGGAAATATGGTCGTCACCGGCCACCGCAATGACACCGCCCCAGGGCGTGGTGCCCGCCATATTGGCGTGCTTGAAGACATCCGAACAACGGTCCACGCCCGGGCCCTTGCCATACCAAATGCCAAAAACGCCGTCGTATTTGTTGCTGCCGGGGGGCGCAAAACCAAGCTGTTGCGTACCCCAAAGTGCGGTAGCAGCGAGCTCCTCATTGACGCCGGGCTGAAACACAATGTGCTGGGCCTTGAGGTGCTTCTCGGCCTTGACCAAGGCCTGGTCATAGCCGCCCAGGGGCGAGCCACGGTAGCCGCTGATAAAACCAGCCGTGTTCTTGCCAAGCTGCGCATCGCGCACGCGCTGCAGCATGGGCAGGCGCACCAAGGCTTGCACGCCACTCATAAAGGCGGCGCCTGTTTGTATGGCGTATTTGTCGTCGAGGGTGACGCTGTCGAGGGCTTTGCGCAGGTGTTCTGGCAGCTCGGAAAGGTCGGACAAGAGGCGGGTGTCCAGCGGGGCATTCATGGGTGTTGGCTCCTATTGATATTGATTGCCTTGTGGGCAACTTTCAGTGCAGCCCGATCCGGGTAGGACGGGTGCGGCGTGGGCTGAAGTGTAGTGCAGACGCCGTCACTTTGCGCGCAGGTTTAACCCTTGGTTTTTTGTTGTTGGTGCCTGTGCCTGTCGCGCATTGAGCGGGTATGCCCAGGTCCTCATACTGCGGGTACGCACAAATCGGCCCCGGGCATACCCGCTCAAAGCGCATATTGACGCTATTGTTGGCCTGAAGAAATACCAACCCATAAATACCTGCTGTGAACGCGCGCTGTTGGTGCGTTGAAACTTTGCACTCGTTGCTTGGTAGCAAATCAGAGTCGGTTTTGTCTATTGACCGCTCTGCGCCAATCCGCAGCGTACAGAGGTGGTGGGTGTCGGGGCGACCGATTTGTGCGTACCCGCAGTATGAGGGCGCCCTGACACACGCCTGCTCTGGACAAACCGGCCAGGCAAACCGAGGCTGACCCCACAAAACAGGAGATTAAAAACAGGTGTGAATCGCACCCGTGACAAGGCCATCGTCTTCGGCGATCACCATCCAGCGCCACTTATCGAAGGTGGTGCAGGGATGCGACAGGCCCAACACGACGCGGTCGCCCACCGCGGGCACCAGCCCCGCCGGGTCAAACTGCAAATAGGCATGCTGGTCATTCAAGGCGGTGATGCGCCAATCGGGCGGCGTGGCAACGACATCTTCCATGTGGCGCACGCCAGCACGCGCAATCCGCTGCGGCATCGGCAACTCGAGGTCATAGGAAATGTCGCGACGGCCGCAAGTCAGGAAGGCCAACCCCGGTTCGGGCACCGACTGCACCAGCGTCCAGACCTCCAGTGCCGGGAGCAGCGACTCCTTCAATCCTTCGCGCTGCTGCACCAGATTCAAATAACGCTGGTAATGCCCGTGGTCATGTGTGATGTAGCAGCCGGAACGCAGCACCCCTTCCACCGGTTTGGACAAACCGGAACCAACCAGCAACGGCAACACCAAGTCAAACACCGCCGAACCACCCGCCGTGAGCAGAATCGTGTCGAAGGCAAAAAGTTGCTGTGCGTCACAGGCCTGGGTGATGTCCCGAACCCGGCGCACAAGGTCAGTTACTGCCGCCACGTCATGCTCGCTATCGCACTGGGCGGCAATGCCTTCGTAGCATTCCACGCCACACAATCGCACTGCAGAAGACGCTGCCATGGCCTGCGCCAATGCCAACGCTTCTGGCTGCGTGCGGCAACCGGTACGCTTGCCCAGCACACCGATTTCAAGCAACACGTCGAAGGGTTTGAACATCGGCTGAGTGGCCACCCACTGCTCGATCAAGCGCAATTGCGCCAGAGAATCCACCAGAAACCAGACCTGTAAATCGGCGTGCGCCTGCAGCAGACTGTGCAGGCCGGCCAGATCGGCGGCAGCCAGCACCTGATTGGCGATGATGGCTTTGCGCACTCCCGCCTGCACCCCCACCGCCAGTTGAAAAATAGTGGCAAAGGTCAAACCCCAGGCACCGGCCTCCAACTGCATGCGAAACAACTCGGGCGACATCGTGGTCTTGCCGTGCGGCGCAAGGTGCACATTTTTACGCGCTGCATAGGCCTGCATCCAAGCCAGGTTGTGGTTCAGTGCCGGGCGATTCAGTACCGCCAGCGGGTAGGCCAAGTCATCCCCCAGCAAGTGCCATTGCTGCGCGGCAATCCCGTCGGCTCGGCTGGGAACAGCCGTCAGCGGGAAGCTTTTGCAGCGCGCGTCAAAGGTTTGAACCACCTGGGTCACTTATGGAAAGCCGGACGAAGCCGCACACATGCGGCCCAACGCAACGCAAGCTCAGCCGCGCTCCAGCACGCGCCGGATGGTGGCACCCAGTTCTTCGGCCACAAACTTGGCCACGTAGGCGTCCGCGCCCACGCTCTTGACGTGGCTCTCGTTGGTGCTGCCGGTGAGCGAGGAATGGATGATCACGGGAATGCCGGCATAGCGCGCGTCCTGCTTGATGTTGCGGGTCAGGGTGAAGCCATCCATCTCGGGCATTTCCAGATCGGTCAGCACCAGGGCCACCTTGTCCTTGATGCTCTTGCCTTGGGCCTGCGCTTCGAGTTGCATTGAAGCCAGCTTATCCCAGGCTTCCTTGCCGCTGCGGGTCATGATGTAGGGAATGTTCATCGCCTTGAGGCCCTGCTCGATCATCATGCGCGCCACGGCCGAGTCGTCGGCGGCCAACACCACCGAGCCCGGCGTGATCGTCATGGTCGGCATCACCACATCGTCCTGCACATCTTTGTGCTGCTCGGGAAACACGTCACGCAAAATTTGCTCCACATCCAGCACCTGGGCCAAACGCGTGTTTTCTGCATTGCCGTCCAAACGCGCAATGCTGGTCACCAGCCCGCCCCCGGTGCCCTCGGCGGAGAGCACCTGCTTCCACTCGAGACGCACGATTTCGTTGACTTCCTCGACCGCAAAGGCTTGCGTGGTGCGCGCGAATTCGGTGACCAGCAGAATGCCCAGACCCTTGTTGGGGTTGCAACCGGTAATCAGGGGAAGGTTGATGACGGGAATCATCTGTCCGCGAATATTGGCCACGCCCATGACCGTATCGGGTGCGTTCACCATGGCGGTGATTTCGGGCATGACCATGATCTCGCGCACCTTGAAGACGTTGATGCCAAAAAGTTCACGCTTGTTGGTACCCCGGGCCTCGCCCAAACGGAACAACAGCAACTCGAACATGCTGTTCCCGGTCAGGTTGGTGCGCTCGTCGATTTCGCGCATTGCCGAATGGTTGCTCATGGTGTACTCCGATCGTATTTTGGTGCGTGTTTCACGGGTGAAACCCCTCGCAAGCTGCATAGTAACGTGATACGGCCTATTTCGGCCAAATAACCCACATCTGCAGCGACTGCCGCATGCGACCTGCCAAGTCCTGAGCCTCCGAACCCCAACCGGTGAAATAGTCTGCGCGCACCGGACCGACAATGGCACTGCCGGTGTCCTGCGCCAGGACCAGGCGCTGCAACTTGGTCTGCGGGCCATTGGAGACCAGCCAGACTGGTGTGCCGTAGGGAATATTGGAACTTGCGTCCACCGCGATCGACCGACCAGGTGTCAGCGCGACACCTTGCGCACCCTTGGGGCCGAAGCTGGCGTCCAGATCACCCAGAGGTTCTTCCTTGAAAAACACCACGCGCGGGTTGCTCCACAGGAGTTCCTGCTGGCGCTGCGGGTTTTGCGCCAGCCAGGCCTTGATGCCCGGCCAGGAGGCATCTTTGACCAGCCCCTGATCCAGCAGCCAGTTACCCAGGCCACGATAGGTGTGGCCATTGTTTCCTGCATAGGCCATGCGCACCAGTTTCGAAGAACCGTCTTCCTCCATGATTCGCAAGCGACCCGAACCTTGAATTTGCATCACCATCGCATCCACCGGGTCAGCCACATAGGCGATGACACGGTCGCGCAAGGCGGCCTGAACCTCGGGCAAGGTGTCCATTTCGCGCCGGTTAAACCAGGGCTTACGCGAGGCCAAATCGCGTGGCACCTGGTAAATCGGTACGCTGAAGGCCGGACTCTTGGCTCTTCTTGCGTCAAATTGGGGTTCGTAATAGCCGGTCAAGCGTCCATTCGGGTCACCCTGCAGGCTTTCCACCCGTTGCGGCTGAAAATGCTGGCGCATCCAGTCGCGCTGCTCCGCCGCTGTGGCAATGCTCAGGCGACGCACATCGCCGCAATACCCGGCGAACAAGGGCGCGGGTCGTTCGCAACTTTTTATCCACGCGTTCCAAGCCTCAAACAAATTGTCTTCTTCGAAACCCGGCAACTCACTCCAGGCCACGGTGGTCCAGCGACTTTTGGACTGCGAAGTGACGCTGCCCGTAGCCGGTTGAACAATCGGCGGCGCAGGTACCACTGGCGCCCGAGACACCTCGGGTGCGCTGCTGACGGGGCGATCCAGGGGCACGCTGCTGCAGCCCGCGAACAAGCCGAAGATCACTGCAATACACCACCACGCGCC
>CAIQEX010000561.1 GCA_903870955.1 uncultured beta proteobacterium | reverse complement strand
GCTATGAACCCGCCAGATGACCCAGGGTAAAGGCCTCTTCAAATACGGAATACGAAGCCCAGTCGCTGTGTGCAAAGCGGATGCGGCCAAAGGACGGGGGCACTTGACCGGCGCGCCCTTGCGCATCCGGCACGGGAATGGCCATGGCGTGGCCGTAGCGGGTGATGTCGATGCGCGTGGTCTTGCGCGGCAAATCCGGATGCGCCACGGTCAGCTCACGCAGGATCTCGTCACGCCACTGCGTCCACGGTCTTTGCAATAGCTGTTCGCGCCCTTTGGCTGCACCACCTGCCAGATTGCCCAATGCGCGGTAGTGCGTCAGCACGGTGGCACCTGGCACCGGCAGCAGGCTCTGGTGCATGGCATCCACATAGCCCAGGCCGGGCGCGCTTTGCGCGTCGCCATAAACCACGTTGTCCCAACTCGGTGCCGGGCCAGGCCGGTCGAACAGGGGTTTGGCGATATGAATATTCGCCACCAACCAGGGCGCATGCACCGTGCGTGCGGCGGTCTGCAGAAGAAAGTCGGAAGGGTTGCGCACGATGCGCGCGGCCACAATCAACGGCAACGCGACGATGACTTGCTCGGCCTGCCAGCGCTCCATTTGTTGCGTATGCGTGTTGAAGGCATCCACCTCCACGCCATTTTTGGTTTGCTCCACGCGCAAGACAATCTGACCGGTGTGCAGGCGTTCACCCAACGGGCTTGCCATGCGCCGCGTCAACCAGGCATTGCCTTCGGGCCAGGTCAGCAGACCCTCGCGCTCTGTCGACTCAGAACCGGGTGCAAGGAATCCATGGCGACTGGCAAAGTAGTGCAACCCGGCCCAGGCCGATACGGTTTCCAGCCCGGCTCCATAGTCATCGCGGCAGCAGTAGTCCAGGTACCAGCGCAGGTGTACATCGGTGAGTTGACGCTGCTTCAGATAGGCGTCAAAGGTGATCGTGGCCAGCACCTGTTTGAAGGGCGCTTGCGTTGAGCGAAACGCCGGAATACTCCAGCGCGCGGCCTTGCGTGCATCTTCAACCAACTCAGAAAAGCGCCGGTACTGCGCCAGCGTCTCTTCGCCTACCCCCTGCACCGGCAACAAGCCCTCTTGCCACGCGCCGTTGAAAAACAGACGCTCTTGCGGGCTGTGGCACAAGGTGCGTTCGTCATATTCCCAGCGCCCTGCCACACGCTGGCGCAGGCCGAATTCTTCCAGCAGGTCTTGCACCTCGTGTGCGTCATCACCGGGCAACGGCAGGTAGTGCGCGCCCAGCGGGCAGGCGATTCCTGCCACGCTGCCACCCCGGGAGTTGCCACCGGCCTCGTCTTCCAGTTCCAGCAGCGCAAAGTCGTCCATACCGCGCAGGCGCAAGGCGCGCGCCGCAGCCAGCCCGGCAACACCGCCCCCCGCAATCAGCACGCGCGTTGTGCGCTGCACGGCAGGTATCGGCCAAGTTTTGGTGTCGCGCAGCAAGTGGCCACGCGCGTCGTTGATACCGGTGAAACCGCCAAGGATGTGGTCGTTGTCGGTGTTTGCATCGAGTCCGGGCTGGCAGGCACTGAGCAACGAAGCCACGCCCGCACCCAGCAGACTGCGCCGCCGCAAACCCGACCCGCCGCTAGTGCGCAACCCGCCCCCACTCTTCTTCATACGTCGTCACCAGCACCTGGTTGGACAGGCGGTTGATCTCGGTCGGCACGGCATCCATGTCCTGCGCAAAGTCGAACAGCAGCGGCAGGCTTTTGGTGTTTAAAAAGCGCAATCCGGCGGGCAACGTGGTGGGCAGGCGGTAGGGCCTTCGGCTGGCAATCACAAAGCCCCATTCGCCAAAGCTGGGCACATGGGCGTGGTAGGGCGTGGCGGTCAGGCCGACCGACTCAATGGTATGCACCACAGTCCAGAAACTTTTGCGCGCTACCAATGGCGAGGTGGTTTGTATCACCGCGTAACCGCTGGCTGCCAGATGTTTATCCAGCAACGCGTAAAACGAATTCGTAAACAGCTTGCCGATGGAGAAGTTGGTGGGGTCGGGGAAGTCCACCACCAGTACATCGAACACTTCGTCTGAGTGTTCCAGATAGGCAAAGGCATCGGTGTTGACGATCTTGAGTTTGGGCGACGACAGCGCATGGGCATTGAGCTTGGCCAGCATCGGCTCCTCGGTGAAGAGCCGGGTCATGGCAGGGTCCAGCTCGACCAGCGTGACGCTTTCCACGCCGGGGTATTTCAGAATTTCGCGCACCGCCATGCCATCGCCACCACCCAGCACCGCCACTTTTTTCGGCGCAGCACCGGCTGCAAATGCAGCCATCACCGGATGCACCAGGGCCTCGTGGTAGCGGTATTCATCACGCTCGGCAAACTGCAGATTGCCATTCAAAAACAAGCGCAAGCCCAAACGCCCTTCGCCGGGGGAGTTCGTGACAACGATGCGCTGATACGGCGTGCTGACGGCGATGACCGCATGGTCCTGGTACAGCTTGTCTTCGGCCCAGGTGGTGACGTGGTCAGCCCAGGCCATGCCGCCGGTGAGCAAGGCCAGCGTGGCAAAGCACGCCACCGCGTGAGCGCCGAGGTGGCGAAGTTCATGCCGAAACAACCACAATGCCCACAACGCCACACCAGCATTCATCAGCCCGAAGAGCAGGCCGGTGCGCGCCAGGCCCAGGTTGGGCACCAGCACCAGCGGAAAGGCAATCGACACCGCCAGCGCACCCAGGTAATCAAAAGTAAGAACTTGTGACACAAGGTCTTTGAGCGCGACGTTTTTCTTTAGCATGCGCATCACCAGCGGAATCTCCAAGCCGACCAGAATGCCGACCAGAGTCACCAGCGCGTACAGCACAAAACGGAACGACCCGGGCAGCGCCGCATGGGCCACAAACAGCAGCACCGGCATGGCACCACCGGCCACAGCCACCAGCAATTCAATGCGCAGAAAGTGCGCGCAGAGCTGGCGCTCCAGAAAGCGCGAAAGGTAAGAGCCCACGCCCATGGCGAACAGGTACGCGCCGATGACGGTGGAGAACTGCAGCACCGAGTCGCCCAGCAGATACGACGCCAGCGCCCCGGCCGCCAACTCATACACCAGCCCGCAGGCCGAGACCACAAAGACCGAGGTCAGCAGCGCAAGCTCGACCGGGCTGGGGCCCGGTTTGGAATCAGAAGAGGTCAAAAGAAATGGCTGAATAGTGGCTTGCGCCACGGGTTCAACCATTATCGGGGCGCCGCCCCGATGGGCAATCAGAATACCTGCGAGAAGATCCAGTAAAGCGAGCCGGACAACAACATAGCCGCTGGCATTGTCAGCACCCATGCCATCAACAAATTGCGGATGGTGCCCCATTGCAGGCCCGAATTATTCGCCGCCATGGTGCCGGCAACTCCGGACGACAGCACGTGTGTGGTGGAGACCGGCATGCCGTACATATCGGCAGCACCAATGGTCACCATGGCAACCAGTTCTGCAGACGCGCCCTGCGCGTAGGTGAGGTGGGTCTTGCCAATCTTCTCGCCCACCGTCACAACAATGCGCTTCCATCCGACCATGGTGCCCAGACCCAATGCAATTGCCACCGCGACCTTGACCCACACCGGAATGAATTTGGTGGCGCTGTCCACGCCTGTCTTGAAGGTCATCAGGTTTTCTTTGGCAACCGGACTGGGGTTGAATGCTTCCGTCTTGGCGAGCACGCGGATGGTTTCGCTGGTCAGGTACATGTCGTTACGCACATTGCCGACCACGGCGTTGGGTACCTTGTCCAGCGTTTTAGAGGTGCGCACCTGCTCACCGATGTCACCCACGATATGCGCCAGCGCCGGGCCGACATC
>CAIQEX010000560.1 GCA_903870955.1 uncultured beta proteobacterium | reverse complement strand
TCTTTGCCTTACGCCACCTTGGCTTGGACCAAAGCCTGGTTTGGCTTGGATCTGATTAATTTCCGCATTGGAAATTTGATATTGCATGCAGCCGTTTGTTGCGCGCTGTATGGTTTTCTGAAGTCACTTTTCTCGGCGCTGATGCCAGGTGCCGGGAGTGATATTAAAGAAGGTGTCGAATCGAACCAGTTGACGCCTAATAAATTGGCGTTAATCGCCGCTCTGCTGTTCGCTGTGCACCCGGTGGCGACTTACGCCGCAGGTTATCTGGTTCAACGAACTATTCTCTTCGCCACACTTTTTTCATTGCTGGCGCTGTGGGCGTGGGTGCGGGGTAGCGCCCAGCAAAACTCGCAGTGGGTTTGGCTCAGTGTGCCGCTGTATTACCTCGCTGTGTTTTCCAAAGAGCATGCCGTGATGTTGATTGCGGTGTTGCCCCTGTTGACGGTTCTGTTGCGCCCTGACTGGCGCAACCAGTTACGCCAACAACTGGGCGTATTCGCCGCCTTGGCTGCCATCGCAGGTTTTGCCGTTTTGTCCCATAAGGGCATTCTGGGTTCGGTGTACGAGATCAATGGCGGCGAGATGCTGGCCCAGACCGATGCCAAACTCTCCTACCCATTGAGCGTGCTGACGCAAATGGGTTTGTTCTTCAAGTACCTGATGCTGTGGCTGCTGCCCAATCCGGCGTGGATGTCGATTGACATGCGTGAACCATTTGCATCCGAGATTGCGCCGCTGCATATTCTTTCGGCCTTGGCCTATCTGGCCTGGGGTGCCAGCGGATTCTGGTTGTTGCTGAAGCGCGGAAATCAGGACCACGGACATCTTGCGCTGCTGGGGTTTGCCATGCTGTTTCCCTGGCTGTTATTTATGACCGAGTTTTCCACGGTCCGGATTCAGGAGTCCTTTGTTTTGTACCGCAGCTACCTGTGGGCGGTCGGCGCTTTTGTGGCCTTGCCGTGGGCGATTCAACGTTTGCCATTGCGTGCGGTTATCGCCATGGCCGTGCTGGGAGTCGTGGTTTTATTTCCGCTTTCCATGGAGCGTTTGGCAACCCTATCGCACCCCGTGTTGCTTTGGGAAGACGCCAAAAAGTTGCTGGCTGGGCGCAATGATTTGCCCGGCGCATCGCGTATTTATTACAACCTGGGCACCGAGTACATCAAGATCGACCGGCCCGACAAAGCCATTCCTGAGCTCAAATTGGCCGCCGAACTGAGCCCCAACTTTGCCGAGGCTTTTGGCAACCTGGGTGCTGCCTATTTCAAGCAAGCGAATTGGAATGCTGCGGTGGCCTCATTTAGCCAAGCCATCGCGGTCGACGTGCAAAAAGGCAAACCTGCTGGCGTGCGCAATTTGCTGGGTCGGGCGCAAGCCTATGAAAATGCAGGCGATATCCCCAAGTCACAGGCCGATTTCCAGGAAAGCTGCCGATTGGCACAGCGAGGGTGTGACAAGATTCGCTGATGTTCGCCCCCCGCTATTTCGCTTTTCTGGCACTGGCCCTGCCCTGGCTAAACCCCCTGACTTTCGGCCCCACGCACCCCGTCGTGCAATCGCTCACAGTCTGGGTGGCAGCGGCGCTGTGCGGGTTGATGTGGCAACTGGCACCAGTAGATAACCGGGAGCGGGCTCGCATCATTGCAGCATCCTGGCTGGCAGCAGCATGTGCCAGCGCGGCCATGGGCCTGCTGCAGTATCTCGGGCTGGCCGCGCACTTTTCCCCTTTCATCAACTACGTCGAAGCGGGGCAGGCCTATGCCAACTTGCGCCAGCGCAACCAGTTGGCCACCTTGCTGGCCATGGGCTTGGCGGCCTTGCTCTGGTGGCAGGCACAGACGGACGAACAAAAGTTGTTCGATGGGCATAGGCGCGCATTTCATGCGCTGCTCGCCGTGCTGGTACTGTTACTGGTCGCTGCCGACGCGGCATCCGGCTCACGCACCGGCTTGTTGCAATTGCTGCTGTTGTTGGCGCTGGCGTTACTCTGGCGTCAAGGGCGGGCGACCTTATTTTTCGCCGTGGCGGGTTATGCCGTTGCGGCCTTGGCCTTGCCGCATCTGGCGGGACTGGATCCGTTGCACAGTGGGATCCTGGGTCGCGTGGGTGAGGCACCCGACCCCTGTGCCAGTCGCCTGACGCTCTGGTCCAACGTACTGCATCTGATCGCGCAAAAGCCTTGGTCGGGTTGGGGCTGGGGTGAACTGGATTACGCGCACTTTGTGACTCTGTATGAGGCGCCGCGTTTTTGTGAGATTCTGGGCAACGCCCACAACCTGCCGTTGCATCTGGCGGTGGAGTTGGGCGTGCCACTTACACTGGTTTTTTGTGCCGCCCTGATGTGGCTTTTGTTGCGGGCCCAGCCCTGGCGCGAGCGCAACGCAACCCGGCAAATGGCCTGGAGCGTACTGGCCGTGATCGGCGTGCACAGTCTGCTGGAATATCCGCTCTGGTATGCCCCCTTTCAATTGGCAGCCTTGCTGGCCTTCTGGCTGCTTTGGCAAACCAGGGCATCGAAGTCTGATGCTGAAGGTCCAAAAGCTGGTGCATGGCGCTTACCTTTGTCCATCCCAAACGTCATAGCGCTTCTAGTGCTGGCGACCTGCGCCTATGTGGGATGGGACTACTGGCGCATCAGCCAGATTTACCTGCCGGCATCGCAACGTGCGGCGGCCTACCAGGATGACACCCTCGAAAAGGCGCGGGATTCCAGGTTATTTGCCGATCAGGTGAAATTTGCCGAATTGGGCATCACGCCGTTGTCCCGGGACAATGCCGAACATATTCATGCCTTGGCGTTGGAAATGCTGCATTTTTCACCAGAACAAAAAGTTGCGGAGACGCTGATCAGCAGCGCTCAAATGTTGGGCAACATAGAAGAAGCTGCCTACTTTGAGAAACGCTATCAGGCCGCTTTTCCACAGGACTATGCGCTCTGGAAACAAGCCCAAGTTTCAGGCGCCAGCCACAAAGCTCCCTGACTTGCCGCCGTGCTTTTCCAGCAGTTTGACGTCGGTGATGGTCATGCCCCGGTCCACGGCCTTGCACATGTCATAAATCGTCAGCAGGGCCACTTGAACGGCCGTCAAAGCCTCCATTTCGACACCTGTCGGCCCCACAGTTTCGGCTGTTGCACTGCACTGCACATGAGCAGGCAGTCCATCGGAGGCTTGTACCACTTCGAACGCCATGGCCACCCGGGTCAGTGCAATCGGGTGACACAAAGGGATCAGGTCGCTGGTGCGCTTGGCACCATGGATGCCAGCAATGCGTGCAATGCCCAGCACGTCGCCTTTCTTGGCCGTGCCGGATGTAATCAAAGCAAGGGTCGAGGGCAGCATTTCAATGCGGCCCTGGGCCACTGCAATACGATGGGTGGCCTGCTTTGCAGCGACGTCCACCATGTGGGCCTGTCCTTGGGAGTCGAAATGGGTAAGAGTGCTCATAATCAGGACTTTACCCGAGCTTGACGCACACCCTGCAGGCTTGATGGCATGCTGTAGCCCTGCATAGCAACGCTTTCCGATGGTTCACCACAAAACTTCTCCGCATATTGGCCTGCGGCTACTCAGCCGGACCGCTCTTTTGGGCCTGCTGGCACTCTTGGCAAGCCCGGCCGTGCCGCAAACCCAGGCGCCAGTACCGCAAAGCGCTGTTACTGCCCTGCCCAATCTGGGCGATGGCAACGATTTGACGCCATCTGCCGAACGCCGCATTGGTGACCGTATTGCGCGCGAGTTGTACCGCGACCCGGATTACATCGACGACCCCATCATCACGGATTACGTGCAAGGCATATGGCAGCCACTGCTTGAAGCCTCCCGCCAGCGTGGCGAATTGCTGCCCCAGTTGGACGATTTGTTTGCCTGGGAGATCCTGCTGGGGCGTGATCGCACGGTCAATGCGTTTGCCCTGCCGGGCGGCTACTTCGGCTTGCACTTGGGTTTGGTGGGCATTGTGACCAGTCGGGACGAACTGGCTTCCGTGCTGGCACATGAACTCAGCCACGTCACGCAACGCCACATTTCGCGCTTCATGTCGCGGCAGGCGGCGCAGGCGCCCTGGCTCATGGGGGCCATGATTTTGGGCGTTTTGGCGGCCAGCAAAGATCCGAGTGCGGCCCAGGCCGCGATCGTTGGTGGCCAGGCCGCGGCGGCGCAGAGCCAGCTCAATTACTCGCGCGACATGGAGCGCGAGGCCGACCGCATTGGCTTTGGCGTGCAGACCCAGGCTGGTTTTGCCCCCCAGGGCTTTGTCAGCATGTTCGAGAAGCTGCAGCAGTCCAGCCGGCTTAATGATGCGGGTGGCTTCCCCTACCTGCGTACCCACCCGCTCAACACCGAGCGCATTGCCGACATGCAATCCCGTGTGCGCCAATCCGACCAGGCCAACACCCGCCCGGTGAGCACCATGGACCACGCCATGGTGGCGGCGCGCGCGCGGGTGCTGTCCAACGCTGCGGTCGATGCATTGCGCATCTGGGCGCAAGAGGTGCAGCCGGGCAATCTGGAGAAACAGCCGGACGTAGCGCAGGTTGGCAGCCTGTACGGCGCCACACTGGCGGCCCTCAAACTGCGGGATTTTGCGCTTGCCCAGACGACGTTAGCCCGTCTGCAGGAGCGCACGCGGGGCAATCCGGCAGCCATGCGCCTGACGCATTTGCTGGCGCTGGAGGCGGCCTTGGTGCAGGGTGACGTGGCTGCTGCTGCGCGTTTGCAAAAATCAACCGGGACCCCTGTGGATACCAGTCGCGCCGCGTTGCTGCTGGGTGCACAGACCGATACTTTGTCAGGCAAGGCGGAGTCCGCCGCGCAAAATTTGCAAACATGGGTCGCCGATCATCCGCGCGATGCGCAAGCCTGGCAACTGCTGGCAACCGCCAACACGGCCATCAACCGAACAGTGGCCGCCGTGCGGGCTGAGGGCGAGGTCAATGTGGCGCAGCTCGACTATTCCGCCGCGCTGACCCGCTTCAAGGTGGCGCAGGATTTGGCGCGAAAAAGCGCACTGCCGAGCGACCACATCGAAGCCTCGATCGTCGACACGCGTGCACGGCAGACTGAGCTATTGCTTCGAGAACAGGCCCTCGAGCGCTGAGTTGATCACCATGCCGAGCAGGGTGTACAGCAGCGAGCCGATCAGCGCGGCACTGAAGCCACGCACCTGAAAACCGTCCAGCAGTGCCGCAGCCCAATAGAACATCAGGGCGTTGATGACAAACAGGAACAGGCCCAGGGTCAGCACCGTCACCGGTAGCGTCAGGATGACCAGTATGGGCCGCAACACGGTATTCAACAGCCCGATGACCAGTGCGGCAACCAGTGCAGCAGAAAAACTCTGCACCACGACGCCCGAGTACAAATGTGCCACCGCCAACAGGGCCGTTGCACTGAGAAGCCATTTAAGTAAAAGTTTCATGCTTTCAGCATAGCAGCAGCATCAGGTTTGGTCGCCGGTCCGTAGCCACCGGGCGGCGCCCAACACACCCAAAATCGACACACTGTAGGCGATCCAGCGGGCCGCACTGTGCTCCGTAGCCAATGGAAAGTGGGCGTCGCCAAACAGATTGATCAACAAGGGTTCGCTGACCACCATTTTGGCGGCGGTGAATGCCAGCACGGCCGCACCCACCTGGATGATCACTGGAAAGCGCTCCACCAGACGCAACACCACCGTGCTGCCATAGACCACGATGGGCACGCTGATGAGAAGGCCGATGATCACCAATTCAATTTCACCGTGGGCCGCACCGGCCACACCCAGCACGTTGTCCACGCCCATCAGGGCATCGGCGATGACGATGGTTTTCATGGCCCCGATGAAGGTCGTGGCAGATGGTCCGTCATGATTTTCTGCAGAGGTGTCGGCAAGGAGTTGGTAGGCAATCCAGAGCAATGCCAGGCCGCCCACGGCCATCAGGCCTGGAATCTTGAGCAGCCAGACCACGCCGATGGTCATCAGCGCGCGCACGCCAATGGCGCCGACGGTGCCCCACAAAATGGCCTTGCCTTTGAGTTGCGGTGGCAGATTGCGCGCGGCCAGCGCGATAACGATGGCGTTATCGCCTGCGAGCACCAGATCGATTAACACGATTGCCAGCAGTGCCGACCACCACGGAGCAGTAAATAATTCCATAACTTCCTCTTTCGCCTACATGGTAGAGAAGCGCTTTTGTCCCCGAGGAAATTAGGGTCAGACTGCCAGACCCTACGTCGGCCTGGCTATGCATGGCCGGGCTATGATGCGCCTCCCTTCACTCGCGCATGCTTCGGCGTGCCTTTGGCAACGCATCCTGTGACCGCGATTCATATCACCGACATCGAATCGGCCATCAATTACTGGCGTGCCCGCGAGCCTTCGCCAGATGGCGTGGTATTGCCTGATTCCCAGCGCATGCTGGCCGAGGTCTATGCGTTGATGGTGTACCGCCACGAAGTCGATGTCGATCACCAAGCTTTGGCGCCAGACGCTTTTGCGGCCTGGATGGAGTGGTACCGCTCCACACCCGATACGCCTTGCATTGCGATTTGCTCTACCAGCCAAGGCGATGCCGTGTGCAAGGGTTGCGGTCGCAGCTTTGAAGAGGTCCAAAAGTGGACCGAAATGGACGCGCCGCAAAAGCGCGCCACCTGGCACCGCATTACCTCCGAAGGCACCGGTTGGCGCTTTAACAAATATGCCGAACGAGCCGCTGAGAACAGCAATCCCGCGCCGGGCCGCCCCAAGCGGGATTAACCCCCTGAGGGGGCAGAGAACTACACGCAGTGAGTGAACGTGGGGGCTCTCGAACTCCCGCGCCGGGCCGCCCCAAGCGGGATTAGTCCCCTGTCACTTCCAGCGGATCGGTTCGATATCCACGCTGTTGGAAGCGTCGCCCAGCGAAAGAGTGCCTTCCTGAATCGTGGCCTGCAACTGCATGCTGCGTTGTGCCAGCGGAATCAGCGCCTGACTTGCCAAGGTGGGAATGCGGAACACCGACAGGTTTTGCGGACGGCTGAGTTTGTTCTCAATGCCCTTCCACCAAACTTCGGCTGCATGGTTAAAGCAGTACAGCACCACTTCGTCGGCCTTGCCACAGGCCTTCAATAACGGTTTGTCTTCGGGTTGGCCCACTTCGATCCAAAGACGGGTGAGGCCGGTGAAATCACGCAACCAGGCGTCGGGCTCATTCACATCGGACAGACCGGCACCAAAGCTCAGCGTGCCGTCACCGCCGCATACGCTTTGCAGCTTGTATGCCTGCAAAGCCAGCGCCACCAAGCGCACCATCATGCGTTCATCGGTCTCGCTCGGGTGGCGTGCCAGCGTTAGCGCGTGGTCGGCGTAGTAACTGTTGTCAATGTCGGCAATCTGCAGATTGGCCTTGAAGATGGTGGATTTGATGGCCATCAGACGTCCAGCCGCCGGGCCGCCCCAAGGCAGGACAGCCCCCGTGGGGGGCAGAGCGGACACCAAGTGCCAAACGTGGTGGCTTTAGTCATACGCGTTTGGCAAGTTCGGCGGCTTTGCCTGTGTAGGTCGCAGGCGTCATCGCCAGCAAGCGGTCTTTTTCGGTCTGTGGAATATCCAGTCCCTCGATAAATCCACGCATCAGTTCTTTGGTCATGGCCTCGCCGCGGGTGAACTTTTTGAGTTGTTCGTAGGGTTGTGGCAGACCAAAGCGGCGCATCACGGTCTGGATCGGCTCTGCCAACACTTCCCACGAGTTGTCCAGATCCCTGGCGATGGCATCTTTGTTGATTTCGAGCTTATTCAGTCCGGTGAGCAGCGACTGGTAGGACAGCGCTGCGTAGCCCAAGGCCACGCCAATATTGCGCAGCACGGTGGAGTCGGTCAGGTCCCGCTGCCAGCGGGAAACGGGCAGTTTCTCGGCCATGTGGCGCAGCACCGCATTGGCCATGCCCAGATTGCCCTCGGCATTTTCAAAGTCGATCGGATTGACCTTGTGCGGCATGGTGCTGGAACCCACTTCACCATCACGCAGCTTCTGCTTGAAGTAGCCCAGCGACACGTAGCCCCAGATATCGCGCGACAGGTCGATCAGGATCGTGTCGGCACGCGCCACGGCATCAAACAGTTCGGCCATGTAGTCATGCGGTTCGATCTGGATGCTATAGGGCTGAAAGTGCAGACCCAGGCCCAATGGCTCGGGTGTCTCAATGACTTTTTTGCTAAAGGCTTCCCAGTCAAAGTCGGGCCAGGCCGACAAGTGGGCGTTGAAGTTGCCGACTGCGCCATTCATCTTGGCCAGAATTTTGACGCTTGCAATCCGTTCGCAGGCGGCCTGCAGACGCATGACGACGTTGGCCATTTCTTTGCCCACCGTGGTGGGGCTGGCGGTTTGCCCGTGGGTGCGGCTGAGCATCGGCACCTCGGCATGCTCGTGGGCCATGTCACGCAGTTTGAGCAGAATTTTGTCCAGCAGCGGCAGGATCACGATGTCCCGCGCGGCACGCAGTTGCAGGCCATGGCTGGTGTTGTTGATGTCTTCGCTGGTGCAGGCAAAGTGCACAAATTCGCCGGCTTTTTCCAGCTCGGGGCGGGCTTCAAATTTGGATTTGAGCCAATATTCCACGGCCTTGACGTCGTGGTTGGTGGTCTTTTCAATTGCTTTGATGGCTTCGCCATCGGCCTCGGAGAAGTTTTTCACCAAGCCCAAAAGGTAAGTGCGCGCACCGGGGCTCAGGGGTTTGAATTCTTCAAATCCGGCGTCGCTCAAGGCGATGAACCAGGCAATTTCTACTTGCACCCGGCGGTGCATGTAGCCCAATTCACTGGTCAGGGGGCGCAGTGTGGCAAGTTTGGTGGAATAGCGTCCGTCAAGCGGAGAGAGGGCGGAGATGGCGGAGAAAGTCATGGGTGAATTGTAGGTTGTGCGTCACAGGGGTGGCGTTTGATGCCCTTGCGCTTTTTTGCATTTGCTCAATGGATAGAATGAAGAACACACATATTTCCAGGGTAACCATGAAACTTATCGGATCCGCTACCAGCCCCTATGTACGCAAAGTGCGCGTGGTGATGGCCGAAAAGAAGCTGGAATTCAACCTGGTTTCTGAAGACGTGTGGGCAGAGAACACCACCATTTCATCGTCCAACCCGTTGGGCAAGGTGCCCTGCCTGATCATGGAAGGCGCCGAAGCGCTGTTTGATTCTCGCGTCATCGTCGAGTACCTGGATACGCTGTCACCGGTGGGCAAGCTGATCCCGGCGGTGGGCCGTGAGCGTGCCGAGATCAAGACTTGGGAAGCATTGGCCGACGGTGTGATGGATGCTGCCATCCTGGCGCGCCTGGAAGCCACCTGGTCCGGGCGCACCCCGGAGCAGCGCAGCCAAGCCTGGATTGATCGCCAATTGCGCAAAATAAATGACGCGCTCAAGGCAATGAGCTTGGGCTTGGGCGACAAGCCCTTTTGCGCAGGAATTCACCTCAGCCTGGCCGACATTGCCGTTGGTTGTGCGCTGGGTTACCTCGACTTCCGTTTTCCCGAACTGGCCTGGCGCAATGAGTACCCCAACCTGGTCAAACTGCACGACAAATTGTTGCAGCGCCCCAGCTTTGCCGAAACCGTCCCAGCTTAACGATTTGCGCGGCGCTTGAGCCAGCGCATCAGGCCACCTACCAAGGGCAATTTTTCGTACAACTCTTCGGCTGCATCCCAGTAATCGCGGTGCAGGGTGACCAAACCCGAAGCGGAAAAAATCAACTGGGTTGCGCCCAGAATCACCTGTGGCTCACCCTGTCTGAAGTTCTTGAAGCCAAAGCGGAACTCCCAGGTCATGAAGCATTGCTGGCCTTGCACCACCTGTGTCGTCACAACAAAGTGAGGCCGCTCCAGGGCATCAAACATGTGGCTAAAGATATGCTGGATTGCGGCAACTCCCGTCACGTCATTGAACGGGTCCTTGAAGCGTGCATCCGCCGCGTAATAGCGCGCCACCTCGGCCACGCTTTGCGGACTCAGCGTTTCAAAATAGTGGGCCAGGCGTTTGGCATCTGTGCCGCAGTCAGTGGCGGGGTTGGCCTGTGAATTCATAGTGTGGCGCGTCCGACCAGCGCGAAGTAAACCCGATAAGGCAGTAATCGCAAAAACTTGAGCCCAAGGGTAAAACGCTTGGGGAAATGGATTTCAAAAGCTCCTGCTGCCCAGCCCCTGAGGATCTCCGTTGCGGCCTGCTGCGGCGTCAGGAGGGCCGGCATGTCGAAGTCATTCTGTGCGGTCAATGGGGTTTCAACAAAGCCGGGGTTGATGATGGAAACACCAATGCCGCGGCCCTTCAGGTCCAGATACAAGGTCTCGGCCAGGTGGATTAACGCCGCCTTGCTCGGGCCATAGGCCAGGCTATTGGGCAGTCCCCGGTAACCGGCCACGCTTCCCACGAGACTGATGTGGCCGCTGCCCTGAAGCAGAAGGCGCGGCAGCAAAGCATCCAGCAGTTTGAGAGCACCCAGGTAGTTCACCTGCATATGGCGTTCGGCGTCTTTCAGGTCGATGGCAAATCCGCGCATCGCCGTGTAGTGGCCGGCGCAATACACCACGCAATGCAGGGGACCCAGTGCCAGCACCTCATTGGCCGCCGCGTGAACCGCTTGCAGATCGGTTGCATCCAGCACGATGCCCTTTGAGCCTTCATGTGTTGCCTCAAACTCAAACAGTGCCTGCCGATTGCGGGCTGACACGATGACGCGCGCGCCTTTGGCGTGCAAGGCCGATGCCGTGGCAGCCCCAATGCCGCTGCTAGCGCCCACAATCCACACGGTTTTGCCACGCCAGTCGGTCTGTGGCGCATTCTGGGGTGCGAAAAGACCCATCGCCTTAGCGCTTGAAAAAAGACAGGGTAACTTCACCCAGGCGGATGCCAAACTTGCCCATGCTGGCCTTGTTCAGCATCACCTTGTCACCCATCAGGTACATCCAGTCGTCAAACTGCACCTCATAGACCTTGCCGTCCACCGGCAGGCTCAAGGTGTAGTTCCAGTGAAAGGTATTGCCCCGACTTTCGCCGCTGGCTTCGCCCACCACATCGTCGGCACGCCCGGTAAAGCGCCCGTTGCCGAGCTTGGTCAAATGCCAGACACGCTTTTGTTTGCTGCCATCCGAGTAGCTAAAGTCTTCGTCCAGGGTGCCTTTGTCTCCCTCCCAGTTGCAGACCATGACCACGGTAAAACGCTTGACCACGGAGCCGGAGCGGTCGGTAAACACCCCGTAGGCGTCCAGCGTGCCATTGAAATACGTCGCCAGGTCCAGCGTCGGTTTTTCGTTGGCATAGGTTTCAATGCTTTGGGAGGCGCAGCCTCCCAGGCCCAACGTGGTTGCGATTAGCAGGCTTGTAAGCAGCAGGCAGCGTTTCATGGAGATCTCCGGATGATGAGGGTGTACAACAGCGCTGCGGCCAGCAGTTTCAAGGCGCAGGGCAACAGGCAATAAGCGAAAGTGAGGCTGCGCAGCGCGACCTCGTCCTGCGCGCCGGGCGTGTAGCCCAGCAGGCTCAGAGCGGGCAAGGCAAGACCGGCCGCCAGCGCCAGATTCAGTTTGGTGGCGAAATTCCACCAGCCAAAGTAAGCGCCTTCGGAAATGCCACGGTCGCCGTTGGCGCTGATGATGCCCGCCAGCAGCGCGGCCGGAAATGCCAGATCCGTAGCCAGTGCCACGCCGGACAGCGCGCACACCACCAAAAACGCCAGGCCATCGCCACGGCCGAGGAAGGCTGCAAAACCAAACACTGCGATCGCCAGCAGCATGCCCAGTCCCCAGGACCTTGCCAGTCCGAACCGGCGCACGCCCTTGAGCCAGAACGGAAGCGCCAGCGCCGCGCATAAAAAATAGCAGCCCAGAAACAGCGGTTGCAGGCCAGGTGCAGCCTGCAACCGGTCCTGCACAAAAAACAAAATCAGCGTGGCCGGGATCGCACTGGCAATCCCGTTCAACACAAAAACGCCAAGTAAGGCACGAAATG
>CAIQEX010000559.1 GCA_903870955.1 uncultured beta proteobacterium | reverse complement strand
GTGCGCACAGGTGTTACCTATGTCCCCGGTCTATACAGTCGGGATAAGGGGAGCTCAATGCGGACAGCCAATTTGGTTTGTTCGCTTCGGCTACGCTCTCACAGGGCACGGCTTATCTTTTTTGGGGCGCTTGATCTTCAATCTCGCGTCACCGGCGCTCGGAACTGCGGGCGTTCAATCTGGGCAACCTCAAGCGGTGGCAGCGCCGCGCCATTAATTCCGTATTCGGCGCGCAGGGGTCAAATTGGCTGTCCGCTTTAAAGCTCCCCTTATCCCGACGGGGGGTAAGGGGCTGGGGGATGGGGGAGTAAAAATGGGGGAGTAAAAAAGCAGAAGTTAAAGAAACTTCAAGCAAAAATCACCGTCTTCGAGTCATTCAAAAACACCCGTCGTTCCACATGCAACCGCACGGCAGTCGCAAGTGCACGGCACTCTGAGTCACGTCCGGCAGCTGCCAGCTTCTCGGGTGTGTAGGTGTGATCCACACGCTGCACCACCTGCTCGATGATCGGACCTTCGTCCAGATCCGCGGTGACATAGTGGGCAGTGGCGCCGGTCAGTTTTACGCCACGGGCATGGGCCTGGTGATACGGCTTGGCACCCTTGAAACCGGGCAGGAAACTGTGGTGAATATTGATGGCCTGGCCACGCAAACGGCGGCACAGGTCGTCTGACAAAACCTGCATGTAGCGCGCCAACACCACCAACTCGCTTTGCGTCTCGTGCACCAGTTCCATCAGCTTGTCTTCCTGGGCCGCCTTGGTGTCTGCGGTCACCGGGATATGCACATAGCGCAGGCCCTGGGCCTCCACCAGTGAACGCAGATCGGGGTGATTGGAGACCACTGCGGTGATGTCCATCTTGAGTTCACCGGTGCGGTTGCGATACAGCAAGTCCACCAGGCAATGGTCAAACTTGGACACCATGATCATCACGCGCTGCTTCTTTTCGGCGTCCACAATCGCCCAATCCATCTTTTCGATATCGGCCACTTCCTGAAATTGCGTCCGAAGTTCTTCCAGCTCTGGTGTGCTGCCAGGATTGCCATAAAAGCTGATACGGGTAAAGAAACGCCCGGTGATAACGTCATCAAACTGCTGCATGTCGGTGATGTAACAGGTGCGTGAGGCTAAAAAGCCTGACACACGCGCCACAGTTCCCATGCGGCTGTCGCAGGTTGCCGTGAGAATGTAATGGGGCTTGCCTTCAAGGTGAACGGTCATGTAATGGGGCTCCGGAGGTTATCGAACGGTTTATAGACGCGAAAAGTGCTACCACGCAGGCAGTTTAGGGATTGGCGCCAGCCCGAATTATCTTGCAGCGACGGCGAATTCGACCCAAGCGACCAGCCCATTTGCGCGACAATCTACCTGTCGTGTGACGACAATCGAAAGTCGCTATTGTGTCAGCCCTGACAAGGCGCGGCTCTTACCATTTTCAACAAGTTCTGGTCTCGCTTGCAGAGTCCGGAACATCTCATTTACCAGGAGTTACCGGTGGCCCAAGAATTTGAAGACGATCT
>CAIQEX010000558.1 GCA_903870955.1 uncultured beta proteobacterium | reverse complement strand
ATCCAGGTGGCACAGGTCGAAGATGGCCTCGGGCGCCCCTTTGGCGGCCACGCTCTGGACACCGCCTGGCCCCTCCCCGATGGCCGCGCGCCAGACATGGGACATCGCGCGCAATTGCGACGTCAGTGCGTATTCCTGGACCAGATTCCAATCCCGGTGCAGGTGCTCCGTGCCCTGCAAGAAGTGCTGCCCCAGGCGATGAAAGGCCTTCTCCATCGGGTCATAGGGGTCGCTCACACTGGCCAGAATGGAATACTCCACCAGCAAATGAAAAGCCTCCGGCAGTTCAACGCTGGTCGCGTAATCCACCGTCAGGCTTTCTCCGGCAACCGCCTCCGGCGTGGGCACATAGAGTTCCGATACGGTCATGCGGTTCTCAGTCAGTGTGCCGGTCTTATCGGCGCACAGAACCGAAGTTGCGCCCAGAGTTTCGATGGCTGCAATGCGGCGTGTCAGCACCTGCTGCCTGGACAAACGCCAGGCCCCGAGCGCGGGTATCACGGTCAGCACGACGGTGAATTCCTGCGGCAGCAGTGCCATAGCCAGGGCAATACCGGCCAACAGCGCCGCCATCCAGTCACCGCGCAACAGGCCGAAAGCCGCAAACAAAAACAGGCTGGCCCCTAAGGCAATAAAGGCCAGCACCTTGACCAACGCGCCCATTTGCAATTTGAGTGGGGATTGCTCATGCCCTAATGATTCCAACGCACTGCCAATGCGACCAATCTCCGTTCGTGCGCCGGTCGCTATTACCCGCGCCGTACCGTGACCGCGTACCAGCAGAGTGCCGGAATACAAAGTGGCCTGACCCTCACCGCCACACCATTTACCCACCGCCACCGCCTCGCCAGTCAGCAGTGATTCGTCCACCTCCACCTCACTGCCTTCCAGCAATACGGAGTCGGCAGCAATGCGATCGCCTTCGCTAACTACCAGCACATCACCACACACCACGTCACTGCCGGGAATGCGCACACGCACGCCGTCGCGCACCACCAATGCCCGAGGGCTGCTCAGATTGCGCAGGGCAGCAAGCGCATTTTCGGTACGGCCTTCCTGGTACAAGGTCAGCGCCAGCACCACCAGCACCAAGCCGAATAGCACCCCCCCTTCCTGCAAATCGCCCAGGAGCAGGTACAACGCGCCAGCGGACAGCAGCAACGCAAACATCGGGTCCTGCAGGGTCTCCCAGGCAATGTCGCGCAGACTGCGACGCTGGTCTCCTGGCAAACTGTTTGGGCCATCCTGTTGCAGACGCAACGCCGCCTGCGCTGAACTCAAGCCTGGGGATGGCGCTTCAATGCGCGCCGCGGATGGATCAAGGGGTTTGGGGGACATGCTGTGCCGGTAGAAGTGGAGCTGAAAATGCGCTCCATGGATTCAATAGCAAACCATTGTGTAACCAAAGCGGCTATTTCAAGCAACAGACTCGACATCCCTTGACCGAATCGGCTTTTTTAATTTTTATCGCTGCGCCCTGGGTGTGCAGTCAACAAAGGGGTTATTCGGGCGATTATTAAGAATCGTCTGGCTCGTTGGCCGAGTCGTCAAATGCGGAGTCCCCATCCAATTCACCGGGACTGGTCAGGCCACCAAACTGGCTGATGACTTCGGCAATTTCATCAATAGAGGCTTCTGGCTTGGCCCGCAACAAAGTCGATGCCAGCCGCAGTGCAGCGTCTTCAGTCATGGTCATCGTTTGTCTCCTTGGCCCCGAATAATAGTAAAAGTGATACCTAATTTTGGACTAGGCTCCCTGTCTTGCATAGTCTTGCCAGCTTCCAAAACCAATAATACTTGCAATAAATGGGTAAAAATACCCAACTCTATTGACCCAGGACATAAGGATTTGCAGCCTCAGGCAAAATCAGACCTCCGCTTTACCCAATCTGCTCACCTCCGCGAGCGCCGTATTCAATGACCACCACCAACCGCTTTACCGAACTTCTTGCAACCCGCCCCT
>CAIQEX010000557.1 GCA_903870955.1 uncultured beta proteobacterium | reverse complement strand
TCTGCAAAAAGCGCGTTCTGAAGCCATCAAGAGTAACCAGATCGTCACGCTGTGGCTGGTTTCGTCCAATTCCACGGCAGCGCTGGACGACACTTGTGCGCTGTCCTCCACCTCGTCTTCATGGGTGGTGTCTTATGACGATCCAACCGGCAAATGTGCCTCTGCCCCGTCCACCGCCACGGCGCCCCGCATCGTGCAAAGCAACAACACCGGCCCGAGCTCCAGCAACATGACGGTGGCGGCTGTCGACTCGGGCGGCAATGCCTCCACGCAGGTGGCCTTCAACGGGTTTGGGCGCAGGCCCGATGCGGTAATTGCCACCGACGTCAGCACGATTGACTTCACTTCAAGCACAACCGGCTCGAGAAGGCTGCGCATTGAAATCAGCTCGCTCGGCGGCGTGCGCATGTGCGACCGGGACGCCCCCGTCACCACACCGCCAGACCCCAAAGCCTGTTCGTAAGGAGAAAGAGTCGATGCCAAACAAACAAAACAATGCGCGACGCCTGTTGGGGCGGGGTTTGCGCAAGGGTGCCAAGGGCATTGCGTTGATTGAAGCACTGGTGGGGATACTGATTTTCACCACCGGCATATTGGGCGTGGTCGGTTTGCAGGCAGCCATGACGCGTGAACAGGGCTCCGCAAAATCAAGGGCCGATGCGGCGGTGCTGGCCAGCGAATTGATTGGCTTTATGTGGATCGATTCTTCCAATGCCTTGAGTGCCAATCTGGCTAACTATGCGACCGGATGCACCACGGGCACGTGCAAGCAATGGCTGGCAAAGGTGGAAAAAGAATTACCGAGCGGCACCGCAGTGATTGTTACGGACGCAGCTGGCACGGCAACCATCACTATTACCTGGGTTTCACCGACTGACGGACAACATCAATATGTCACCAGCACATCCATCCGCTGAAGCCGGAAGGTCGCTTCCACTGGCAATGCACAAAAGTGATTGCAGCACTGGGCTGTTGCGTGCTCAGCGGGGCTTTACCTTAATCGAGTTGATGATCGGCCTGGCGGTGGGCTTGGTCACCACCTTGGCTATCACCCAAATCCTTTTGACCTCAGAAAGCCAGAAGCGGACCACCACGTCGGGCTCTGACGCGCAGGTCAGCGGTGTCCTGGCGATGGATACGCTGCGCAATTCAGTTCAGATGGCGGGTTATGGATTTACCAGTCTGCCACCAGCAAACTCGATCCTCGGATGCCCCCTGGAAACCAAATTCAAAGGCAGCGCGGTGGCTGGTTTTGCGCCAAACCTGGTGCCCGTGGTGATCACAGACGGTGCGAGTAGCGCGCCAGACTCAATACGCGTACTTGCCAGCTCCAAGGCTTCGTTTTCAATACCGCTCACGATGACGGACCCGGGCTATGTCGCCGGCAATGCCACTTTGGGCAATGCTTTCCCGATAGCGGCCAGTACCGGCGCCGCAACCAACGACATCATGGTCGCAGCGACGGACCCAGTCGGCAAGTGCCAGGTATTTCAGGCCACATCGGTTGCCTCCAATTCGATCGGCCGGTTGGATGACACAGGTTGGAACTCTGCGGGATTTCCCAGCAACGCATTCAACGCAGTATCCAATTCGGTCATCGTCAATATGGGGCAGTTTAGCGACGTGACTTACTCCGTCAGTGATGCCGGCACGCTGCAGTTCAACCGGTTGGTTTTAGCGGCCGATTTCACGCCTTCGTATACCGGTAACGTCAACCTGTATTCCAATATCGTGAATATGCAGGCCTATTACGGCAAAGCAGCTGTAACAGGCGCTGCGGTTACCGTTTGGGACAATGTCACACCCACCACGAATGCCGACTGGTTGCTGGTGTTCGCCATCAGAGTGGCCGTGGTCAGTCGGAGCGACCAATATGAAAAGACAGAAGTCACCACAACTGATCCGCTGTGGGACGTGGGTGAAGGCTCGACGATTACCGGTGCGGCAACCTGCGGAACCAGCAGTTGCGTTACCCTGAAAATACCGCGCGCAGCGAATTCGACTGAATGGAAACATTATCGCTACAAGGTATTCGACAGTATTATTCCACTTCGCAACATGCTCTGGAGTCAATAATGCGATTCCAATCTAATACTCCCAAAAATCAGCGTGGTTTATCGATGCTGATCGCGCTGATTGCGCTACTGATCCTTTCCATTACCGCAGTGGCACTGGTAAGGTCAATTGACACCGGAACCCTGATTATTGGAAATTACGCATTCAAACAGGATGCCACCGAAGCGGGTTCACGCGGTGCCGAGCGGGCAATTGCCTGGCTTGCTAGTCAGGCCAGTCTGGACAACGATGACACCGCCAATGGATATTACGCTTCCAGCCTCGACAACTTTGACCCGACGGGCAATAACACGACGCCAGCCAAACAATTAATGCTGGCAAACTGGGATGGAACGAATTGTTCCAGCAGCAAGTCCGGAACTTATGTGGGGTGCAGCATTCTCCCCTACCCTACGGCCGCCAATGCAAGTGCACTGACCATCAATGGCAATAACGTTCAATGGGTTATCACCCGTCTTTGTCAGGCTGCACTTCCGGTGGGCGTGGGTAATGCTTGCATGTCTCCTGGGACGACTGGCGCTGCCTCCGCCAACGACCGGGGTGAGCTGACTTCGGGTGGACGGATTAGTTCAGCCGTGGCAGGACCCTATTACCGCATTATTGTGCGCACCACTGGCCCCAGGAATACGGTGAGCTACACCGAAACCATGGTTCATTTTTAACCCGATACAGGAGATATTAAAAATGTCATCCCATTCGTTTATAGAAGGCAGAAAGTTTTCTGCCGCTCTAGCACTTACGATGCTGATGTTGGCATCGCCCAATGCAATATCGGCTATTACCGATATTGCCAATGCACCGTTGTTCACCTCATCGAGTAGCAGCGTGCACTCCAACATCATGTTCATACTTGATGATTCAGGAAGTATGGACAGTGATTATCTTCCCGATGACTCCCCTACCAACACGACCAGTTATGGTTATCGGGCTTCACAGTGCAATGGTGTTGCCTATGACCCGTCTATTACATACCCCACCCCGCTGAACTACGATGGCTCGTCCTTTCCGGCGGCAACCTACCCCAAAGCATTGTCCGATGGCTACAACGCCAAGAGTAGCTTGACCGACCTCACCGTGAGTCCTGATAACAATGTTTATGCTAACAATTACTATTACGTCTACAGCGGTAGTCAGACCAAAGTTAATTATGTTTACAGCGCCACGGACAAATTGGACAAGACCACGACTTTTTATAAAGAATGCACCAGCAAAATAGGTGTTAGTCCGGGAAGCGGCGTATTTACGCTGGTAGACGTCACCACACTCAACTCCGCGCAGCAACAAAATTACGCCAATTGGTATTCCTATTACCATACCCGGCTATTGATGATGAAAACCTCGGTGGGGTTGGCGTTTGCTGACGTGGATGCCAAGTATCGTGTCGGCTTTACGGTCATCAACAACCGGAGCACCAACCCCACGGTAAAGCACACGTCATCGGGAACCTATTTTCTGGAGCCCAAAGAATTCAGCAGCGTACGTGATGCCAGCACCCCTACAGTGCCGAGCCAGAAAGAAGCGTTTTACGCCGACTTGTACATTACCAATGCCTCTCCCTCGACCCCATTGCGGGGTGCACTGTCACTGGCGGGGCAGTTTTATGCTTTCAAAGCCAATGGCCAGAAGACAGATCCGATTCAATACTCATGTCAGAAGAATTTCACCATTTTGTCTACGGACGGCTACTGGAATACAGGTTCTGAATCCACCACATCACCCTATTATGGCCCTTACCAGCTGAATAACAGCACCAAGGTAGGGCAACAGGACGGCACCGGCACTCTGCGCCCCATGTTTGATGGCACGTCCAATACCACGACAACGGTTAAGACCTGGGATACCACTGAGGTTAAGACGATGATTACGGATACACCCATAACACGTACAACCATTAATACGACCAAGACCGAGTCGGTTACTACCAATAGCACTTGGACACAAAATAGTTATTCTGCGCTCGGTGCCACGACTGCCTTCAACAATTCGGGCATTTCAAGGTGTGGCGGCGGCAGTCTCCCTTGCACTGTCACCGTAACAACGAGTGGTAACAACCCCTTTGTCACAGGGGATTCCATAACAATAAAGAATGCTGTGCCAGCCGCTTATAACGGGACATTTACAATTACCCGGTCAAGCTCGACGAGGTTCACCTATCAATTGCCTAGCCGACCGGCATCCAATTCGACTACGGGAGGAGTTTCTTATAAGGTGGGTGGTTGCACCAATCCTGGTGAAGGAACATTAACCACGACCCCACAAACCGGTGTAGGTACCCAAACTGCCGTGACAACCTTCCTTACCACCATTACTGAGGTGGATACTTCAAGCAGCAGCGTCACGACAACAACTGTCATTCCCTACACACAAACCATTATCAATGTTAATGGTATCAATACATCGGATAAAACTGTTGCCGGAACTCCCAGCATTGTCAGTACAACGCCGGTTGTCCTGGTGAACCACGGCACACCCAGCAGCGTCAATACAACTCCAGTTAACCCTGGAACGCTGAGTATCACCTGGACCAATGGAACTCCTACCACCGGTTGTGCTACGTCAGTGCCTTCGGCAAACACGACACAGGTCTCAAGTACACCAGCTCCTATGCAGACGGGGCCGGCAGTGTCCGGTACGCCTAGCGAAGTCTATGGTGCGGCCGGCACGCCCTATGCAGGTATACCCACAAGCCCGGCAACCCAGGGCACAGTTACGACAAATACGCCATCCAATGTGACGTCCGGTGGCTCCAGCGATTCCCTGGCCGACGTAGCCATGTATTACTACGCAACCGACCTTCGAAACAGTGCGCTGAACAACTGCACGGGAGCCCTCGGTACGGATGTTTGCACCGACAATGTATCGGTCTCTCCTTCTGCACGAGACAACGCCAAATATCAGCATATGACCACGTTTACGCTGGGTCTTGGCAATAGCGGGACGCTCAAGTTTGACAACAACTATTTAAGCCAGAGTTCGGGCGACTATATTGATATTGTTCAGGGCACCAAAAACTGGCCTATTCCAGGCGACGGAAAGAATGCGGTCAATATCGACGACCTGTGGCATGCAGCCGTCAATGGGCGCGGTCAGTACTTTAGCGCATCTGATCCAAAATCATTGATCAATAGTTTGCGCACCACACTGCAGTCGATTGACGCAATTACGGGTTCGGCCTCAGCGGCTGCCACCAGTACCTTGCAACCAGTGCAGGGCGACAATGATATTTACGTGGCGCAGTACACCTCAGCCGATTGGTATGGGGACGTTCTTTCCTACAAAATTGACCCTGCGACAGGTGCCGTCGTAACAAAAGCCAATGGCGCATCAGCAGCGAGTTGGTCTGCCAAGGATGTACTCCAAGCCAAGGCCCCGGCTACAAGAACTATCTACTATCCAAAATCAGGGGCCTTGAGGGACTTCAATTACACCAACCTAACCACTGATTCACTTAATAGTAACTTCGACAATTTCTGCACCAAAAAAGGCGTACGCGGGACAACCACGACGCCGACTCAATGCATCACCGCATTGAAAACGGATAAGGACCTGGCAAACAGCGGTGCCAATCTTGTCAACTACTTGCGAGGCGAAAATACCTACGCCAATGACAATGTGTACAGAGCGCGTGCTTTTATCTTGGGCGACATTATTGATGCATCACCGCTGTTCGTTGGACAACCCTCGTTCAAATACACAGAACATGACTATGCAACTTACAAGACCACAAGCCGCACCGCAGTAGTCTATGCAGCAGCAAACGATGGCATGTTGCATGCTTTTGACAGAATTACGGGTGCGGAAAAATGGGCCTATATTCCGTCTTTTGTTATGCCCAATATGTACCAGTTGGCTGACGTGAACTATGCAGATAACCACGTATTCCTGGTCGACGGTTCGCCTGTTGCGGGTGATATTTATGTGAATTCGGCCTGGAAGACCATTCTGATCGGTGGCTTAAATTCGGGTGGGCGCGGCTACTATGCTTTGGACATCACAAACCCGGACAGCCCGCAACTCCTGTGGGAATATTCTGAAACCGATTTGGGTTTAACTTTTGGCAACCCGATCATTACCAAAATGCAGGATGGAACCTGGGTCGTGATGTTCTCCTCAGGCTACAACAATGTGGGTTCGGGCGATGGCAATGGTCACCTCTATGTGCTTGATGCCAACACGGGCGCCAAAATACTGAAGCTGGATACCAATATCAATGGCTCCCCCGCCGGAACATCGACGACACCCAGCGGCTTGGGCAAAATCAACAATTATGTGGTGTCCGACTTGGATAACACCACACAAGTGGTTTACGGCGGTGATCTATTGGGCAATGTATGGCGGTTTGACATCAATAGTTTTGTAAAACCCTATTTGAGTGGCATGCAATTGGCACAGTTAAAGGTTGGTTCCACGGTGCAACCGATTACTTCAAAACCTGCGCTAACCGAAGTCAACTACAACGGGTTGAAGTACAAAGTTATTTATGTGGGTACCGGGGAATATCTCGGAACGTCTGATTTGGGCAATACCAGTAAGCAGACGATTTATGCACTCAAGGACAAATGGGATACCGTTGGTTTGGGCGATGTGCGCTCTGCAACGAGCCCGGCTATGGTGGTTCAAACGGCATCAGCGGCAACCAGTTCCGCCAATACCGACATCATTAAGGGCACCGCCTATCCTGTGAACTGGACCACGGGTATTGGCTGGTATCTGGACCTTATTAATAGCGGCGAGCGGGTAAACATCAACCCGCAAATCGTGTTGAACGCTCTGTACGTAGGAACTAACGTACCTAACAGCGACACCTGTAATGCGGGCGGTACTTCGTGGCTCTACAAACTGGATATTGCCACGGGTTCAGCACTGAGTACTGCGCCGGATGCAGCCTTGGCAGTGTCGCTGGGCAACACACTCATTGTGGGTATGACCAACGTTCAACTAACCACAAAGAATGTAGCGACAGTGGTGACTACAGCCAAAGGAGGGGTAGACACTGTGGTCGGCGCGCAACCCTATTCAGCCAGCAAGACGGCTCGCCGAACTTCCTGGCGGGTATTGAATTAATGCGTTCCTGAGAATCTCCTGAGAACCCATACCACCTTGAAAATCAGTCCTTTGGCGGTTGCCAGTATCGCCTCGGTACTGTTACATCTGGGTGGTATGGTGCTTGTCCAGACCACGGACAGGGCAATACGGCTTGAGAAAAATTTGCATTTTTCGGTTTATCGACAAAGCCATATCCAAACCCGCGTTGCGGCTGATCTCAAACCTGTTTCAGATGAATCAAGCCATTCATTAGTGGCTGAGAAAGTTGCAGATTCATCAGAATCTCAAACTCAAAGTGACGAATCGGTAATGGCCGAACCTGTGGCGCTGGACCAGTATCTGGAGTCAGATCAGGTCACGGCACCGGCAGCACCACTAGGTTTTATCGACCTGACAGTTGCCGATGCCTATGCGCCGAGCGCGCCGGGCACCATGACACTCAAGCTTTGGATCAATGGGTCGGGCAAGGTAGTGCATACGGAAATCGAGAAGTCTGATTTACCCAGCGACTATTCGGATGCCGTTGCGGCGGTGTTTAGTGCGGCGAGCTTTACTCCGGCAATGGTTCAGGGTTTGCCGGTCAACAGCATCCGGCGCATCGAAACGCGCTACGAGTAATATCAGACGAGCCGGTCCGAGTCGGACTTAATTGAAAGCGAATGGATGAGCACCCTGGTACATGGCGACGAACGCAGTGCAGCTGAAGAGCATTTGTCAATCGCCTTGCAGTTGGCCACCCAAGGCCGCTTGGCACCGCCACCCAACCCTGCTGTCGGCTGCGTGCTGATCGCCCCCGACGGCACTGAATTGGGCCGGGGCCATACCCAGCAAGCCGGTGGTCCGCACGCCGAGGTGATGGCCCTTCGCGATGCCGCGGCACGTGGCAACCGCGTGCAAGGCGCCACGGCTTACGTCACGCTGGAGCCTTGCTCCCACCACGGCCGCACCGGACCCTGCTGCGATGCGCTGATTGCCGCCGGCATTGCCAAGGTGGTTGCCACCAATACCGACCCCAACCCGCTGGTTGCAGGCCAGGGTTTTGCGCGACTGCGGGCGGCCGGTATAGAGGTCACCGTTCTGGACCCGACAGACCCGCTGCCGATTGAATCGCGTGAGCTCAATATCGGATTTTTCAGCCGCATGGTGCGCAAGACGCCCTGGGTGCGCATGAAAATCGCCGCCTCGCTGGACGGCAAAACGGCCTTGCCCAACGGCGTCAGCCAATGGATAACGGGGCCAGAAGCGCGTGCCGATGGCCACGCGTGGCGCGCGCGGGCCTGCGCCATCCTCACCGGCATTGGCACGGTACTGAGCGACAGGCCGAGGCTGGACGTGCGCTTGGTCGAGACACCACGCCAACCGCATCTGGTGGTGGTCGACAGCCAGCTGGAAACCCCACTGGACTCACCCATTTTTGTGCCGGGTCGCAAGTTGTTTATCTATGCTGCGACCGAAGACGCGGCCAAAACCGGCGCTTTGACCGCCCAGGGTGCCACCGTGATTTACCTGCCCGGACTCCATGCGGACGGTCGTCCCACCGGCAAGGTGGACTTGACCGCCCTCCTGCGCGACCTCGGCCAGCGTGAGATCAACGAATTGCATGTGGAGGCCGGTCACAAGCTCAACGGTTCGCTGGTGCGCGAAGGCTTGGTCGATGAGTTTTTGGTCTACCTGGCCCCCAAACTCATGGGGCAAGGTGCCGACATGGCCAACTTTGGGCCACTAACCGAGCTTTCCCAGGCGCTGCCGCTGACATTCCAGTCCACCACCATGGTCGGACCAGACCTGCGTATATTGGCCAGGGTGAGTCAGCGTTAGGCCAAAGCAAAT
>CAIQEX010000556.1 GCA_903870955.1 uncultured beta proteobacterium | reverse complement strand
GTGTGGCACTGGCACATGGCAGTGAACCTGAGAAAGCCGTCAGTGAAAAGATTGCGGCAGAACTGGCCGACGCTTGGGTCTGGCCGAGCATGGCCTTGGACGCGCTGACCGACACGATGGCGCAATGCGCGGGCGTCATCGGTGTGGACAGTGGCCTTTCGCATATCGCGGTGGCGTTGGGTTTGCCCCATGTGCAAATCTATAACTTCGATACGGCCTGGCGCACGGGTGTGCACAACGCGCACCAACTCTGTGTTTTTGCCACGCCGACGCCGGACGTAGACTCGGTCTGGCAGGCTTGGGATAGCCTGGCAACGCCGGTGTTGTGCACATAAATCCATGATGCGAGCGCTGTACTCGTTGGGCATGTGGCTGGCGCAACCCCTGGTGCGTGCCAAGCTGCGGCGGCGCGCAGCAAATGAGCCGCAGTATGCGCATGCGATTGAGCAGCGCTTTGGCCATTACGATGCGCCGCCTTCGATCAGCAATGCCCATCCATTCATTTGGGTGCATGCCGTCTCCCTCGGTGAAACCCGCGCAGCGGCGGTGCTTGTGGCGGGTCTGCGAAAAAAATTCCCGGGCATGCGGCTGTTGTTGACCCACGGTACGGCAACGGGTTGGGAGCAGGGCACGGCGCTATTGACCGAAGGCGATGTGCAGGTCTGGCAACCCTGGGATACGCCCGGCGCAGTGCAAAGATTTCTCACGCAGTTTCAACCGCGCATGGGTCTGCTGATGGAGACCGAGGTGTGGCCGAATATGGTGGCCGCGTGCAAGCAGGCCAGGGTGCCCTTGTGCCTCGTGAATGCGCGCATGAGCGAGAAGTCGATGCGCAAAGCCTTGCGTCTGCGCTGGTTATCGCGCCCAGCTTATGCCGGTTTGCATACCGTGTTGGCGCAAACTGAAGACGATGCGCAGCGCTTGCGCTCGCTGGGGGCCACAGTGCAGGCGGTGACCGGCAACCTGAAATTTGACGCGACCCCTGACGCGGATTTGCTGGCCAGGGGCCGCGCGTGGCGTGCCATGAGCGCGCGTCCGGTGGTGATGTTCACCAGCTCGCGCGAGGGTGAGGAACAGATGTTCATCGATGCCTTGCGCGCCAGGCCCGTGACGGGTGTGCAATGGCTCGTCGTGCCGCGCCATCCGCAACGCTTTGATGCCGTGGCATCGTTGTTCCAAGACGCAGGTTTTAGTGTGTCCCGTCGCTCGGATTGGACCGGCGCTCCGAAGCAAGCCGATGTCTGGCTCGGCGATTCGTTGGGTGAGATGGCGCTGTATTACGGCCTGGCTGATGTGGCTTTGTTGGGTGGTAGCTTTGCACCTTTGGGTGGACAAAACCTGATCGAAGCAGCGGCCTGTGCCTGCCCTGTGTTGATGGGCCCGCACACCTTTAACTTTGCGCAGGCCGCTGAAACGGCACAGGCAGAAGGAGCGGCGCTGCGCGGCATGGATATGGCCGATGCCCTTGATCAAAGTTGCGCACTGGTTTCAGATTCAGCACGCCTTGTTCAAACACGTGATGCAGCGCTGGCGTGGAGCGTAGCCCACCAAGGTGCTACGCGGCGGACGCTGGATGCGTTGGGCGCCATGTTGAAATGAGTGCGGGTTAAGCGAGTGCGGGGTCAGTTTTTGGCCATACATGGCCCGTGAAAGTTCAAACGAATGGCGCTGCTCAACATATGGACCATTGTGGTGTGCCAAATGGTTCGGGAACTTTCAAGCCTTCTGCACCCACTTCACCGTTTCAATTCGCCGTTCCACTCTCACAAATTAACCGAATAGGAATTGCCTTTACATTTCACTTCCCGCTGACTCATCGGAACCATTCAAGTAGTGTGCATCCTGGCGATAAACAAGCCAGTCTGCGAAACGGTGCGGCTGCATGGGTCGCGCGTACAGGTAGCCTTGGCCGTGGCCGCATCCCAATGAATGCAATTCAGCATGCTGTTGTTGAACTTCTACCCCTTCCGCTACAACGGTCATACCCAGGTTTTTGGCCAGTGAAATAATGGTTGCGGAAATCGCACGATCATCACTGTCAGATGCAATTCCATCAATAAAGCTGCGATCTATCTTCAGTTCATGGATCGGGAAGCGCTTTAAATAAGACAACGAGCTAAATCCAGTCCCAAAGTCGTCCACACTAATATGCAGCCCAAAGTCCACCAGTTCCTGAAGCACGCGCTGTGAGCGCTCCGTGTCCATCAACACGCCTTCCGTAATTTCTATACAAACGCGCTGTGGGGCGATACCGTGATGCGTAACAATGCGGACAATTTCGCCGCTCATGTCAGACCTACTGAAATTGCGCGCAGAAATATTGACACTAATGCGAACTTCCGGCAACCCTGCCTTATTCCACAATGCGATTTGCCGACAAACCTCAGAAAGAACCCATTCATCCACCGCCACAATCAGATGACTTTCCTCAGCGATTGGAATAAATTCGTGCGGAAGGATGAGTCTTTCTCCGTTATGCCATCTCACCAAGGCCTCGGCACCAATGACTGAATTGGTTTCCAAGTTGACCTGAGGCTGGTATTCGATCATCAGTTCTGAACGATCAATTGCACGGCGCAACCCGGTCTCCATATCAAGTCGTGCCCGCGTTTGCTTGGCCAAACTTTCCGTAAAGAAATGGAATGCGTTCTTGCCTTGTTCTTTGGCACGGTACATCGCAGCATCGGCATTGCGCATCAGACCATTGGGATCCTGGGCGTCGTCCGGAAACATACTGATGCCGATGCTGGCACTGACATAGCATTCGCGTCCGTCAAGGTTGAAGCTGCTTGACAGGGCTTTGATAATCCGTTCGGCGGACATCACCGCTTCGTGCCTCTCTGAGGCTTCCATCAGCAGAACAAACTCATCACCACCCAGTCGGGCGACGGTGTCCTCTGTCCGTACGCACTCAAGTAGGCGATTGGCAGTCTGCTTCAGCAATTTGTCCCCAACGTCATGCCCGAGCGTGTCATTGATTACTTTGAAATTATCCAAATCCAGGAACAGCACGGTCAGGCGCTCTTTGGCTCGCGAGGCGCGTGCCAGCGCCAGGTTCAAACGGTCGTTAAAAAGAGTCCGATTGGGCAGTCCGGTCAAGTCATCATGGGTTGCCAAAAACTCTACGCGTTGCTGGGATTCCCGCAC
>CAIQEX010000555.1 GCA_903870955.1 uncultured beta proteobacterium | reverse complement strand
TTGCGAATTTCGACCAATATCAATCAACACTCAATACTTTGAAAATACAATAAAACGCTTGTAAGTTATTGATTTGTATAGATTCTATCAACCTAATTCAACAAAGGCAAATATATGTTTTTCAGGATTGTGATTCCTGTTGTCGTGGGTTCGAGCCCCATCAGCCACCCCAGTTAAATCAAGCACTCAGCCCACTTCACAGTGGGCTTTTTGCCTTCTAGCCCTTCAAAATTTCCCGCTTTGCATTCCTATTAGCTGAGCACAGCCACGCTTTGAATAGGGCGCAAATCGCGGGTTGGCTTACACAGTGCTTGAAGCAGAAGGAGCAACCGTTAGCCGGTTGCCTGGCTAGGGTTTGTGCGCGCTTGACACCTCCGGTGAGTTGAAACACTGTGTCAGGCTGTTCGCCAATGTAGGAGCCGCGTCTCATGCAAGTTACAACCCATCAGCATATTGCCTCAGTCATGAAAGTTGCCTATGAGGGACAGGCATCGGGCATGCCGAACCAACTGGGTCATGGCGACCTTATCCGGGACTCCTGGGTGCGATGCGTGCACGAACACGGACTTGATCCAACACGCATGCAAGAGGCCATCATTTTGCCGCAGGCGCGGTTGCGCGAGCACAAAGAGCAGATGGACAGCCTTTTGCAGATCGCACGCCATGGGCTTGAGTCGCTGTATAGCAAGGTGTCTGGTTTGGGCTACGTGGTGTTGCTGACCGACGCACGGGGTATCACGGTGGACTTCCTGGGCGATTTGGTTTTCGAACCCAGCTTGCGCAAAGCGGGGCTGTACCTCGGAGCGGATTGGAGCGAACAGCATGCCGGCACCTGTGGCGTGGGGACTTGCATCAGCACTGGTCAGCCATTGACCGTGCATCTGGACGACCATTTTGATGCCACCCATATTCCACTGACCTGCACCTCGGCTCCGATCTATGACAGCTTGGGCAACCTGAGCGCGGTGCTGGATATCTCGCAACTCAGTTCCTCGCAACCCAAGGAAAGCCAGCACCTCGCCTTGCAATTGGTCACCATGTATGCGCACGACATTGAAAACGCCGCATTCCTGCAGCGACATCGGCGTGACTGGGTCGTGCGGCTCTCGAGCGCACCACAATTTCTGGAAGTGCAACCCGAGTACCTGTTGGCATTGGATGGAACCGGTCGGGTCGTAGGCCACAACCGGCGCGCCCAACTTGTACTGCGGGAAATAAACCATGGCAAGCTTGTCGGAAGTTCTTGGGAAAGTTTGTTGAACCTGCCGTTCTCTCACATTGGCCGCTACGTTGCTGCGCAGCCTAGCGACCAACGCGCCGTCATGTTGCGAGGCATGCACCAGGCACTTTTTCTGTCCGTCACGCCGCCACCCCCCACTCCATTGGTGGTGCGCGAATCAGCCGCACTGAATATTCCAACACCCATGGCGGCGTTGTCGTTCGGGGATCCGTCACTGGACCAACAGATCAAGCGCGCATCGATGCTGGTCAACTCTCCTGTCACCCTGCTCATTACCGGTGAAACGGGCTCGGGCAAAGAATATTTTGCCAAAGCCATACACGCCAGCAGCGTACGCAAACAGCGACCCTTCGTAGCCGTCAACTGCGCCGCCATTCCCGAGTCACTTATTGAAAGCGAGTTGTTTGGCTACATGCCCGGCAGCTTCTCCGGAGCCCATGCCAAAGGCAAACGTGGTCTGGTGCAAGAGGCGGACGGTGGCACTTTGTTTCTGGACGAGATAGGTGACATGCCGCTGGCTCTGCAGGCGCGTCTGCTGCGCGTGTTGTCGGAGCGTGAAGTGCTTCCTGTGGGGGCTCTCAAGCCGGTTCCCATCAACATTCGCGTTATCGCCGCAACCCACGCCCCCCTGGAGTCCCTGGTACGCGCGGGAAAATTCCGGGACGACTTGTATTACCGTCTGAACGGGGCCCATTTCAGTCTGCCTGCGCTGCGTGATCGGGCCGACAGGGCCGTCGTAATCGAACGCATGCTTCATGGGCGCACGCTGACCGCTGCGGCGCACGCACAATTGATGGCGCACCCTTGGCCTGGCAACCTGCGCGAGTTGAGGAATGTGCTGGACTATGCCTGCAGCATGTGTGAACAAGGTGACATCGATACGGATGATCTTCCCACCTTGCGCAATACCTCCATGCCCATCTTGGTACCCGCGGCGCAACGCACGTTTGAGTCTCGCGCTGATGGTCAGCTTATGCAGTCTCTGCGTGAGGCGCATTGGAACGTAAGTGCCGTGGCGCGCGAGATGGGCCTATCGCGCATGACCTTGTATCGCCGCATGAAGCGTTCAGGCATCGTTCCGCCCAACCGTGAATAGGGGCGAGAAGCTGTTACAGGTGTCACATGGATGGCGGTAACACCTGTCACGCTGTGACAATGATGGCTCACGCCGAATCCCTTACATATCAAACACTTAGGCGTTAAATCAGCCTGGCACGGATATTGACTCACGTCAGATGAGTTAGCCCATATCGAGGCTGACCTATCTCAGGAGACATATGCAATGACAACCCCCTCGGAAAGGGCTAGCGCTTGGCTTGCCAGTTTTGGAGACGCGCTCGGCAAGCATGATCTGGACGCAGCGCTCGCGCTGTTTGATGACGAATGCTACTGGCGCGATCTGGTCAGCTTTACCTGGAACATCTGCACACAGGAAGGCAAGTCCGCGGTACGTGACATGTTGGGATCGAGACTGGGTGATATGGCGCCAAGTCATTTTGTGCTGGAGGGCGAAGCGTCCGAGGCAGGTGGCATCACCGATGCCTGGTTTACTTTTGAGACCCGGCTTTCGCGCGGGCGAGGGCACTTGCGGCTCAAAGGGGATAAGGCATGGACCTTGCTCACCACCATGGTTGAACTCAAAGGATTTGAGGAAAAGACCGGTACCCACCGCGTTAAGGGTGCTGAGCATGGTGTTCACAAGAACCGCAAGACCTGGAAGGAACTGCGCAATGATGAACAGGCCAACCTGGGTTACAGCGAGCAACCGTATGTCGTTATTGTGGGCGGTGGCCAAGGCGGCATCATTCTGGCAGCGCGTTTGCGTCGCCTGGGCGTCCCCACACTGATCATCGAGAAGAATGCCCGCCCCGGTGACAGTTGGCGCAACCGTTACAAAAGCCTGTGCCTGCATGATCCAGTGTGGTACGACCATCTGCCGTACATCCCCTTCCCGGACGATTGGCCGGTGTTTGCACCCAAGGACAAAGTGGGTGATTGGCTGGAGATGTATGCCAAAGTCATGGAGCTCAACTACTGGGGCTCGACCACCGCTCGGAGTGCCCATTTTGACGAAGCCAAAAAAGAGTGGGTGGTCGAAGTGGATCGCGGCGGCGAAAGTGTCACCCTGAGGCCCAAGCAACTGGTGTTTGCGCTCGGTGTTTCGGGCTACGCCAATGTTCCAAAAATTGCCGGCGCAGAAAACTTTGAAGGTGTACAACACCACTCCAGCAAGCACCCAGGCCCAGAGAACTACAAAGGCAAAAAGGTCGTGGTGTTGGGATCCAACAACTCGGCACACGACATCTGCGCCGCGCTTTGGGAAAACGACGTCGACGTCACCATGGTTCAGCGCAGCACGACACATATCGCGCCCTCACAAGCGCTGATGGAGTTGGCACTGGGAGGCCTGTACAGCGAAGAGGCCGTGAAAAATGGCATTGACCACCACAAGGCCGATTTGATCTTTGCCAGTGTTCCCTACAAGATCATGCACACGTTTCACATCCCTGTTTACGAAGAGATGAAAAAGCGCGAGGCCGATCTCTACGGTCGCCTGGAAAAGGCTGGTTTCATGTTGGACTTTGGTGATGACGGCTCAGGGCTCTTCATGAAGTACCTTCGCCGTGGCTCGGGTTACTACATTGATGTGGGCGCGTCCGAGTTGGTGGCCAACGGTAGCATCAAGCTCAAGAGTCGGGTCAACATTGAACGCATCAATCCAAAGTCGGTATTGCTCACCGATGGCACCGAGTTGCCAGCAGACTTGATCGTCTATGCCACAGGCTTTGGGTCCATGAACCAATTCTTGGCAGACATCGTCTCGCCTGAGGTCGCCAATCGTGTGGGCAAAGTCTGGGGCTTAGGTTCCAGTACCACCAAGGACCCCGGCCCATGGGAGGGCGAACTGCGCAATATGTGGAAGCCTACCAATCAGGAACAGCTGTGGATTCATGGAGGCAATTTGCACCAGAGTCGACACTATTCCCAGTTCCTGTCGCTACAGCTCAAGGCACGCTATGAAGGTTTAGAAACGCCCGTTTACCAACAGGCATCGGTACACCACCTGCGCTAGTCAGTCGAAAAGTCAGGTTGCCAATGGAGCACTTGCTACCTCTATTGGACTTTTGGAAGTTTTAGCAGGCACAAAAAAGAATGGCCCTTCAGTTTTACTGAAGGGCCATAAGACAGTGTGTGGTTGGAGACAACAAACTGTGCTAGCAGTGTAATTGGCTATTGGCGATTCCGGATACCCAATATGCTTAATTTACAAAGCGGAAACGTCACATTTTTAGCAATTCTTTAATCCAAATCTAGTGTTTGTATCCGACAACTGTTGATTTCTTAGGCGCAGGCAGTGGGCATTTGCCGAGGCTTGCTCCGCGTGTATCGCGATCAATATGGTGTTGGCATAGACGCCGAAGCCACCGTGGGTGATTGGAATGACACGCAATGAAATGTCGTCGTTGGATCGGAACAGATCCAACAGCTTTTTAATGGTCGGCATATCTTGTTTTCTCCCTGGCCAGATTCTTACAGGATCACAACTGCGCGGCATCCCCCATCCGGGTGATTCTTGTAAGCAAAAGAAAACCCGGTGCCAGGTTTCGGCTTGAAACTTCTTCTACTGGCCTCTTTGTATCAGGCAAGTGGTGGGGGCGGGTCCAAGGCCCGTAAGACCCATGAATGAGAGCTTGAAAGGGCGCGAAATTTTTTTCATCCGAACGGCAAAACCTATCCGCAAAATTCACCCGAATGGGGGATGCATCCATTTGACTCGCGTAATAAAATTTTTTCCATGCTGTATTCGTATCGTCACCCGGACCTCGTTGAGAGAGAGTCCAAAACCCCAAAACTGTCCGAACATGAAGTGGCTTCGCTCGTCGAAAGGCGCAGATTCGTTCGCTCTATTCCCATCCCTGCAGCTATCGAAAGCACGGACGCGGAAGTATGGTCCCTTTGGGACAAAGCAGCTGGTTCCGAGCAATCCACTGAAGAGTAGCGACAAAAAAGAAAACCCGGCGCAAGGGCCGGGTGTGAACCACATTTCTGTGGCCGCGCAAGGGAGGAAAACGCGGGGGCCTTGTGAATGCCCGGATTGCATGTTGGGCGCTTCGCGTGAATAAAAGATGAACTCCAGGTAAACGCCGGGTAAGCGACGTGCATTCGCCAGTAACACTTTGGCGGCGTTTCGCTGTTGATGTGCCGCACGCACCATAAGATATCCATTTCCGCGGGTTTGACCACGGGAAAAGGCTTTTTCAAGAACTTCACATTGATGAACAAATTCCTTTCCATGGATATGCCGTCCCCAACGGGCGATGCGCTCAAGGCATCTCGTCTTGCAGCGGGACTTAGCCAGGTTGAAGCTGCCGCGCTGATGGGCTATCCGGTACAGGCTGGCAGCAGAGGTGGGCAGCAATCCCGTACCTGGCAGGCTTTAGAGAGCGCAGGTGATCCGCGCAACATGCCAGGTCCGGTATTTGCGATGTTTCAGCTCTTAACGCAACAGCACCCGCAATATTTACTCACGCGTAAAGCGGACTGAGCGTTTTGAAGTCGTCTGGGCAGCGCAATGTCTTGGCGTAGAGAAGCGCTACTAAAAGTAACGCGGAGGTGCCTGAAACTGGCACAAACTGTGAATCTGGTTGATAATTGCTGCACTGCAACATTTTTTTAACTTAAAGGTCCACCATGTTCAAAAACACTCCTTTCGAAGCCATCGCAAAAACCATGACGGACGCTGCTCCGAAGATGAACCCAGCCGCGGTTCAAGAGGCAATCAAGCCCGTGCAAGACAACATCAAGGCTTGGGCCGATCTGGCTCAATTGCAAGCCAAAGAAGTGCAAGCTGCGATTGCTGAAACCGTCGAGTCCATCAAGGGTGCCAAGGACCCGCAGGCTGCCTTCGAAGTGATGAAGGCTTCTGCCGAAGCCGGCATGGCCATGTTCGCCAAGAGCTTGAAGACTGCTACATCCTTGAGCGTGGAACAGTTCCATTCCAGCGTGGATGCCATCGAAAAGGCACATCCCGCTCCTGAGAGTTTCGCCGCTGTGGCCAAAAATCTGAAAGCTGCTGCCACCACCGCCGAATCCACCTTGGACTCGGCTTTGGAAAAAGGTGCTTCTGCCGTAGCCGCTGTGAGCAAGAGCAAGAAATCACGTTAATTCACGCTGATTCAAAAAAACCGGCATTGCGCCGGTTTTTTTTGGACCCAAAATTCTGCTTCAGGTGCCAGCAAGTTCGCGGATGACTTGCTTGCCCAGCGCCATCATGTGCACCTGATCAGGGCCATCGGCGATGCGACACCAGCGTGCGTAGTTAAAGGCCTCTGCCAGGAAGTAATCGTCGGTCAGGCCACCCGCACCGTGCATCTGTATTGCCATATCAAGTACTTCGGAGCCCAACTGCGGCACCATGATCTTGGCCATGCCGATGAGATCCATGGCGGCTTTGTTGCCGACCCGGTCCATCTTGTCGGCCGCGCGCAAGGTCAGCAGACGGCACATCTCCACCTTGGACGCCATCAAGGCAATGCTTTCCCTGACCGAACCTTGTTCACTCAGTTTTTTGCCGAATACCACACGGCTGTTGACCCGCTTGCAGGCGGCTTCCAGCGCGCGTTGGGCCGCACCTATGACGCGCATGCAATGGTGAATGCGACCTGGCCCGAGGCGACCCTGGGCGATTTCGAAGCCACGACCTTCGCCCAGAAGGATGTTGGCCTTGGGGATCCGTACATTCTCAAAAAGCACTTCTGCATGGCCGTGTGGTTCTTCAAAATAGCCCATGGTGCTTAAGGGGCGCACGATTGTTACGCCGGGTGTGTTGCGGGGTACCAGCACCTGAGACTGTTGAATATGGCGATTGGGATTGTTGGGGTCGGTTTTGCCCATGACGATAAAAATGGCGCAGGCGTCGAACATGACACCCGTGGCGAACCATTTGCGGCCATTGATGACGTACTCGTCGCCTTCGCCAGCGATCGACAGTTCCACATTGGTGGCATCGCTGGAGCCCACATCCGGCTCCGTCATCAGGTAGGCCGAGCGGATTTCACCGTCCAGCAAGGGTGTCAGCCATTGAGCTTGTTGTTCTGGCGTGGCGTAACGGGCAAACACCTCCATATTGCCGGTGTCCGGGGCACTGCAATTAAACACTTCGGAGGCCCAGAAAACACGTCCCATGATTTCAGCGAGAGGCGCGTATTCGAGGTTGCTGAGGCCCTGGCCGCCATGCTCGTGGCCAGGCATAAAGAGGTTCCAAAGGCCTTGCTCGCGCGCCTTTGCCTTGAGTGATTGCAATATGGGTGGCGCGCTCCAGCGGTTAATCGCCGTTTGCTGTTTGAATACGTGCTCATTGGGGAGCACATGTTCCTGCATGAATGCGTTCAGTTCTTGTTGGAGTTGTGTCACGCGTGGGGAATGTTCAAAATTCAAAATGCTCTCCTGACAATGGATAGTTCGAACATAGCGCCAATTTGTCGATTTTTGCGTCGCTTCGGTGACCTCCTGTAAATCATTAAACTCAAGGTTTTGTTCAACCCTCAATAACGCTGAGTAATAACCTATGGCAAGCCTGATTTTTTACGAGAAAGCGGTGGCACTGGATCGCAATCGTCACCAGACCCTGAAAATTCAGACCAAGGCGGATCACTTTTTGTTTTCCCGCAAAACCAATTCGGTGTTTATTGCGGGTAGTGAGTTTGCTGAAGCCTCCCACGATTACCCCATCGTCTTTGTGGGGCAGGAAAACGGCCCGTTCACTGCGGTTGCCTTGGTCGGTCTGTCTAACGACGACAACCTCATGGTGGGTGCAGAAGGCGTTTGGGAAGCGGGCGCCTATATCCCGGCTTTTATCCGGCGCTATCCGTTTGTTTTGGCGGGTGCTGAACAGGCCGAAACTCTGACCGTCTGTCTGGATGAAGCGTATGCGGGCCTTGGTGAAAAAGAAGGAGAGTCTTTCTTCAACCCGGATGGCACCGAAACCACTTATCTAAAAAATGTGATCGAGTTTTTGCGCCTCTTTCATGCAGAAATGCATCGCACCAATGCCTTTGCAAGCAAACTCGCAGAACTGGGTTTACTCAGTTCCAAGGTTATTACCGTGGAGTTCGAGGGCCAAAAGCGCAACCTTGAAGGCCTTTGGCTGGTTGACGAACAAAAGCTTCGTGCCTTGGACGACGCGCAGACGCTGGATCTGGTGCGCTCGGGCTACATGGGTTTGATCTATGCGCACTTTTTGTCGCTCTCCAACGTGGTGCGGCTCGCACGACGGGAAGATGATCGACGCAAGGCCGAAGTGGCACGCGCCCTCAGTGCCAAGGCCACCGAGTCCGGAACCAATGTCGTTCACTGAAAACGCAACGTCGGAGCCGGTCGCGCCAGCTTTGCTCAGTCCATCGGTAATTCAGCAACTTTGGCAAGCGGCACGTGCCGCGCATGGCAAGGCTTACGCTCCCTATTCCCGCTATTCCGTGGGCGTGGCGGTACTGGATGAGCATGACGTGATTCACAGTGGTTGCAATGTGGAAAACGCCGCCTATCCGCAAGGTTGGTGTGCCGAGGCCAGTGCGTTGGGTGCCTTGGTGATGTCAGGTTCCAGGCGGGTGCGGGGCGTTTTGGTGGTCGGCACGGGCGGGTCATGGATAACTCCCTGCGGTGGTTGCCGCCAGAAGTTGCGGGAGTTTTCCGATCCCGACTGCGCGATTATTTCGGCAAATCTGGATGCCTTGGGGCCGGTTCACAGCATGGCGCAATTGCTGCCCCATAGCTTTGGCCCTGAGCATCTCAATAACCTATGAGTACTGCTGCGCTGGAAGTTTTAGTGGCACGTGTGGCGGAGTTTGTGCCGCGCGTTGCGGTCGTGCTGGGTAGCGGGTGGGGCGGTTTGACGGCCCATATCAAGGACCCGATTCGCATCCCCTATGCTGATCTGCAAGGCTTCCCCTCAGCCGGTGTGGCCGGTCATGGAGGGGATTTGTGGTTCGGGCACATTGGCTCCCATGCGGTGGCCGTTATGAGCGGTCGCAAACACAGTTACGAGACGGGTGCCGTGGACAGTATGAAACTGCCACTGCAAGTGCTGCATCGCATGGGGTGTGGGGTGTTGGTGCAGACCAATGCGGCCGGCAGCCTGCGTGCCGATCTGCCGCCACAAAGTCTGATGGCCATTCGCGACCATATCAATCTTCCGCAGCGCTCACCCCTGGTTGGCGAGACGGGATCCGAGCGCTTTGTCAGCATGGTCGATGCTTACGATCCGTCACTGTTGGCGCATGCGCTTTCACGGGCTGCAGAACGTGGCACTTCGTTGCATACGGGCGTTTACGTCTGGGCCTTTGGTCCGCAATTTGAAACTCCGGCCGAGATCCGCATGATGGCTCTGCTGGGCGCCGATGCGGTGGGTATGAGCACGGTGCCTGAAACCATTCTGGCACGCCATATGGGCATGCGCGTTTTGGCCCTGTCGCTGATTACGAACATGGGTGCCGGCCTGTCGCAGGAACGCTTAAGCCATGCCCACACACTCAGCCAGGCGGCCGAGGCAAGTCAGAATGCCAGCGCGGTGTTGGCCCACATCATTGGCACATTGGAACTGGACTGAACGCATGAATCCATCGACAACTCCCGAGACGCTCGCACAGTTGCAAAAATGGCAAGACGATCCCCAGGCGAGCGCGCGTTTGGCACTCTCTTGCCTTGATCTCACCAGCCTGAATGCGCAGGACACGAAGGCCGACATTGATTCGCTGTGCGTCCGGGCCCAGAGTCGTGTCGGTCCGGTAGCTGCGGTTTGCGTCTGGCCGCGACTGGCCGCATATGCCCGCAGGCAATTGCCTGAACATATTGCTGTGGCCGCGGTGGCGAATTTCCCAGACGGCAGTGCCGATGTGGAACGCGCCATTCGAGAGACCGGGGATATTGTTCAAAGCGGGGCGCAGGAAGTGGACCTGGTATTGCCCTATGCCGAATTGCTGGCCGGCAACGACGCGGTTGTGGCAGGTGTCCTGGCAGCAGTGCGCAAAGCCAGTCAGGGCTTGCGGCTCAAAGTTATTTTGGAGACCGGGGCATTGGTGGAAGAGTCCCACATATTGCGGGCGTCGCGGTTGAGCCTGGCGGAGGGTGCCGACTTTCTGAAAACCAGCACGGGCAAAATCAAGGTGAGTGCCACACCAGGTGCGGCGAGGGTCATGCTAAGCGCCATTGCCGCCGATGTCGGCGCAGCCAAGCGCGTCGGATTTAAACCCTCAGGCGGCATCCGTAGCGTTTCCGATGCAGCCGTCTATATCGCGCTGGTGGAAGAAATTTTGGGTGCCGACGCACTGAACCCCCAGCGTTTTCGCATCGGGGCCAGCAGCATACTGGGCGATATTGAAGCGGTGCTGTCCGGGTTGGGTGCTGTCGTTTCCGGTCCCGCCGGAAGCTACTGAAGCGTCCTATGCTTGCGCAAGAAGTCATTCGCCGCAAGCGCGATGGCCATGCTCTCAGCGACGCTGAAATCTCGGAGTTTGTCACGGGTCTGGTGACCGGCGAATGGAGCGAAGGTCAGTCTGCTGCCATGGCAATGGCCATGTTGTTAAAGGGCATGTCAGACCAGGAGACTGTAGCGCTCACGCTTGCCATGACGCGATCTGGCGCGGTCATGGATTGGAGCAGTGCCGAATTGACAGGCCCTGTTTTGGACAAGCACAGCAGTGGTGGCGTTGGGGACAAAGTCAGTTTGATGTTGGCGCCCATCGTCGCCGCTTGTGGTGGTTTTGTTCCCATGCTTTCGGGGCGTGGGCTGGGTCACACCGGCGGAACTTTGGACAAATTGGAAAGCATCCCTGGCTACCAAATATCACCGTCCACAGAGCATTTGCAGCGGGCGCTGAAGGGTGCGGGATGTGCCATCGTGGGACCTAGCCATGCCTTGGCGCCGGCCGATCGACGACTCTATGCGATACGGGATGTGACCGCCACAGTGGAGTCCACAGCCTTGATTACGGCCAGTATTCTGTCCAAGAAACTTGCTGCAGGTCTTCAGGGCTTGGTCATGGATGTCAAGACGGGCAATGGTGCCTTTGCTGCGTCGATCGAGGAGGCCCGGACGTTGGCCCGGTCGCTGGTACGCGTGGCCAATGGAGCCGGCTTGCCGACACGCGCCTGGATCACCGATATGAATCAGGTACTCGGTGACCACTGTGGCAATGCGCTAGAGGTCCAAGAGGCCGTTGCCTTTCTTCGGGGTGAGCGCTTGGAACCACGTTTGCTGGAAGTGACCCGCACCTTGAGCGCCGAATTGCTTCATCTCGGTGGATTGGCTGCGGATGTGGCCCAGGGTCTTCACAGGGTGGACACGGCACTTGCCAGTGGGCAGGCGTTGGAGCGATTTGCGCGCATGGTGCACGCCTTGGGTGGCCCGGTTGATTTTTGTGATCGGCCAACGCACTATCTGGCGTCTGCGCCGGTAAAACGAGCCGTTGTTACGCCACGCGCCGGTTGGATTCAAGCAATGGCAACGCGCGAAATCGGCTTGCAAGTCATTGCGCTGGGAGGAGGGCGTCGCGTGGCCAGCGATGCTGTGGACGCACGCGTTGGTTTTTCTCAGGTCACACAATGCGGACAGCGAGTCGAAGCGGGTGACGTTCTTGCAT
>CAIQEX010000554.1 GCA_903870955.1 uncultured beta proteobacterium | reverse complement strand
GCCGAGGCTGTGTGGAAACACTTTTTGAATATCACGAAAAGCTACGTTGCCAGAACGCAAGTGAATTTTCGTGGTCTCAGCGGTGGTCACGCTTTGGCCGTCAATCCCGAAAATAGCTGATCCTTAGTCACCTTGCCGGTGTTGTTTGGATGGAGGTCGTTCATCATCCTGGACGCGACCATGAAGACCATCCTGGATGCTTGCGCTGCTTGTGGCCAGGTGCAGTCGGCTGATCGCGGCGGGGGGGGTGCTTAGCTTTATTGGTGTCCGCCGCAGTTCAGATCCAGGGGTAGACCGCATGGGATTGCGTATATCTACATAGCCTGAAATCAGATTTTCACGGTAGCTTGAAACGTTGAGGATTGCCAAACTTGCAGTCAAGTTCATGCACTATGCGAGAAATCATTTATGAAGGCACTCATTGCCACGGTCCTGCTGGTATGTTCACTCTCAGCCTTGGGGTACCAGAGAATGGACTTCGAATGGATGCGCGTTGCAGGTGCCAAGCGGGTCTATCTGGATCGACGGAATCTGACCACGACGGGCAACATCCGGAGGTACTGGATACTTGCTTACTCCGTGCCACAGAAATACGGAGCTGGCTGGTTGACCTACCTTCGGGAAACCGATTGCGAAAGTCTGGAGTCCACGATTCTCACGGCCAAACAGACCATTCAACGACGATGCAATGTCGGCAAGCTGCTGACCTAGTTAACCGCCAGTTTGCGGACCTTCCTTCCAGAGTCTTGCCCTCGCGCAGCGCAGCCAAAGCGCTGCCCGAAAAGGATTTGCAGTTGCGGCTCAATTCAGGCATAAACGCCCACATGAACCTCACCGAATCCTTACTCTATGCACTCAAAGCGCATGGCGCGCACCAGATATTTGGCATACCTGGTGACTTCGCTTTGCCCTATTTCCGCATCATCGAAGAGTCGCAGATTCTGCCTCTGTATACCCTCTCGCATGAGCCCGGTGTCGGCTTTGCAGCAGATGCGGCGGCGCGCATCAGCGGTGGGTTGGGCGTGGCGGCTGTGACCTACGGGGCGGGCGCGCTCAACATGGTGAATGCTGTCGCCGCTGCCTTTGCCGAAAAGTCGCCCGTGGTGGTGCTCTCCGGAGGCCCTGGATTGGGAGAGTCACGCTCGGGCCTGCTGCTGCACCATCAGGCCAAGACGCTGGATTCGCAGTTTCAGATCTACAAGGAGATCACCTGCGATCAAACGCGACTCGATGATGCGAAGACGGCGCCGGCCGAGATTGCGCGTGTACTGGCCAACTGCCTGCGTTTGTCACAACCGGTCTACATCGAGATTCCGCGCGACATGGTGGCCGTGCCTTGCGCACCAGTCGTCGCGCAAGCCGCCATGGCGGTGGATGCAGACGCGCTTGACGCCTGTGTCAGCGAAATCCTGGAACGTCTGAAGCAGGCCAATGCGCCCGTGCTAATGGCCGGTGTGGAAGTGCGCCGGTTCGGTCTGGAAGACAAGGTGGCCGAGCTCTCTCGCCGCCTGAGCCTGCCGGTTGTCACCAGCCTGATGGGGCGCGGCCTGCTCGCGAAAACCGACACGCTGCTGGGCACTTACATGGGCGTGGCCGGTCTTCCTGAAATCACTGCGCGTGTGGAAAACTCGGACGGCCTTTTTCTTCTGGGCGTCATCGTGTGTGACACCAATTTTGGCGTGTCGGCGCAAAAGATCGACCTGCGAAAAACGATACAGGCGCTCAACGGCCAGGTGACCATGGGCTACCACAGTTACGCGCAAATACCGCTGGCCGCACTGGTGGACAGGCTGCTGGAGCGCGTGCCTGCAAGCAGCCAGACCTTCAGCGTGCCACAGCAGGAGTTCCCGCGCGGGATGGTGGCCGACGAGGCGAGCATCACGCCCACCGACATCGCCACCGCCGTGAACGATCTGATGGCGTTGCACGGCACGATGCCGATTGCAAGCGACATGGGCGACTGTTTTTTCACCGCCATGGATATGAGCCAGACCGCGTTGGTGGCACCCGGCTACTACGCGACCATGGGCTTTGGCGTGCCCGCAGGCCTGGGGCTGCAGGCGGCCACAGGCGAGCGGCCGTTGATCCTGGTGGGCGACGGGGCCTTCCAGATGACGGGCTGGGAGCTGGGCAACTGCCGGCGCTACGGCTGGGACCCGATCGTGCTGGTATTCAACAATGCCAGTTGGGAGATGCTGCGCACCTTCCAGAGTGAGTCTTCTTTCAACAACCTTGACCACTGGGGTTTTGCCGAGATGGCCGCCGGTATGAACGGCGACGGCGTACGCGTGAACACGCGCGCGGGGCTGCAGGCGGCGCTGGCCAAGGCGTTTGCCACGCGCGGACGCTTCCAACTGATCGACATCACGATCCCGCGCGGGGTGCTGTCGCAAACCCTGTCACGTTTCGTCGCGGGCATTAGGCGCAACAACGCGGCCGCCTGACAAAGTTCAAGCCATCATGCCCAAAAGGCTTATCTTTGTGCCCACACACCAAGGTCGCGCCGCTGAAAAATGACCCCCTGCCGCTGCACTACCGAACTTCGATTCAGCAAGTACCTTAAAGCGTTCGAACCATGAACACCACAACTTGCTTGTGCTCCTCGGGAAAGTCAGGTGGCGCATCGACTTCATCGAATCCGAGTTTGCGATAAACATCGTGGGCCTTGGTCATTGAGTGGTGGCTGTCGGGTAAGACTTTCTTGTAGCCATAAAGGTGCGCTTGCTCAAACAATGCCTGCACCAGGCGTTCGCCGTTGCCAGCAAAAAGCATCCAGTCGGTGGAAATTAGCAACTTGGTAGTTCCTTGATCTCTTGTCCCTTAAGCGGGCAATATTTGCGCCGCATAGTCGCCGCATACTCTTCCTATGCGCAAAGCCGATTTACAAAACCCAAACCCAAACCCAAACCCAAACCCAAACACAGACACAGACACAGACACAGACATAACCAGCCTGTGGCCCGACATGGTGGCTGGCCTGTGTGTGGCCGGGCTGCTGCTGCCTGAAGCCGTGGCCTATGCCGGGTTGGCGCATTTGCCGGTCGGCCACGCGCTGACGGCCGTGGTCATCGGCTTGGCCGTGTACGCCTTGTTTGGCGGTAGTCGCTTTGCCATCGTGGCGCCCACCTCATCCACTGCCGCGCTGGCCGCAGCGGCAGCCGTGTCCATGGGTGGTGCCTATAGCGTGGCGACCGCTGCCGCCTATACGCAGGTGGTGATGGCCATGGTTTTGCTTAGCGGTGTGCTGTTGGTGCTGTTGGCCGTGGCGCGCCAGGGTCAGCTCTCGTCTTATGTTTCGCGGCCGGTACTCAAAGGTTTTGCCTTTGCGCTGGCGTTGTCGATCGTCGTCAAGCAACTGCCGGACGCGTTGGGGCTCGAAGTGCCGGCTGCCGTGCGTGCCGACCCGTTCTCGCTCCTGTACTTTGCGCTCACGCAGTTGCACACCTGGCATCTGCCGAGCGTGATGCTGGCGCTGGCCGCCGGCGCGTTGATCGGGTGGCTGCGGCGCTGGCCGCGTTTGCCAGCCTCCTTGATGGTGATGCTGCTGGCCATCGCCATCACGCGCTTGCCAGGCTGGTCAGCGCTGTTGGTGCATCAGGTTGGCGCGGTGGCCGCACCCGTGTTCGCAGTGGGGCTGCCGCAGTTGGCGCAAAGTGAATGGCTACGCGCGGGTGAGCTGGCCTTTGGGCTGGTGATGCTGGTGTTTGCCGAGTCGTGGGGCAGCATGCGCACGCAAGCGCTGGCGCATGGCGACACGCTGAATGCCGATCGGGAACTGATGGTGCTGGGCGCCTGCAACGTTGGTGCAGGGCTTATGCAGGGCATGGTGGTGGGCGCTGGCTTCTCGGCCACCAGCGCCAATGCCGCTGCGGGCGCGGTGTCGCGCAAGGCCGGTGCTTTTGCCTTGGCGGCAGTCTTGCTCGCCCTGTGGCTGGCGCTGCCAACACTGCAACTGCTGCCGCGACCGGTGCTGGCGGTGGCGGTGATCAGCGCGTTGTGGCATGCCCTGTCGGTGCGCCCGCTAATGCAGGTCTGGCGCATGAATCGTGACCGATGGTTGTTGCTGGCTGCCGTGGCCGCCGTGCTCTTGTTCGGTGTGCTGGACGGCATGCTGGCCGCCATTGCCTTGTCGGTGCTGGGCGCGTTGCACCGCTTCAGTCAACCGGTGGTGCATGAACTGGGCGAACTCGGGAGCAGCCGCAACTATGTCGACGTGCAGGTTCAGGCCGAGGCACAGGCAAAGCCCGGCCTGTTGATTCTGCGGCCCGAGGAGCCTTTGTTCTTCGGCAGTGCGGAGCGGGTCATGGGCGAGGTCATGCGTGCGGTTCGTGGCCGATCCGGTCTGCACACCGTCATCCTGAGTCTGGAAGAAAGTGCCGACCTCGACAGCACGGCCGTCGACTGCCTGATGGAACTGCGCCACAGCCTGCAGTCCGCCAACAAGGTGCTGTTGCTGGCACGCGTGAAGACCACCGTGCGCGAATTGCTGCAGCACGTGGACCCGGCCGGTGTGGGCAGTGATGCAAAGGTGTTCTGGAGCGTGGCCGATGCGGTGGAAGCCGCCCTTGCGCCAGGTACGGGTGGGGCGCCGCCGACTGTGTAGTTCTACACATCCGGCGGGCGCAAGCGTACGGATGTTTTATTTGGCAACGCGCAAGACACTGGGTGCATCAACAACACACCCAAGGAGTTCACCATGCGCCCCCATCCATTTATCGCTCGCCTGCTTTGCACCGTGGTCGCCGCGATGCTGTCGAGCCACACGGCTTTTGCAGAAGATGAACCAGCCGACTGCGCCTTGCGCATTGGCAGTGGACCCAAGGGGGGCGTGTACGAGCTGATCGTGCGCGACATCCAGACAGTCTGTGGTAACGAAGTCTCGGTGTGCGCCGTGCCCAGTGCGGGCGGCCTGCAAAACCTGATGAAACTCTCCGCCAATGAGGCCGATCTGGGCATTGCCCAACTCGACACGCTGCAGGAAATGGCACGCGGTGGCGACGACAACCTGCGCAACCTGCAGGCCGTAATGCCCCTGCACAGCAACCTGTTGCACGTGCTGGCACTGCGGGAAGGCTCCAAGGTGAAGTCGGGCGGTCTGGTCTCGTTTGGAGAAACGCGGCAGATCCGCAAGTTCTCCGACCTCAAGGGGGTACGCGTGGCCCTGGTGGGTTCGGCCCAGTTGCTGGGGCAAACACTCAACAGCCAGTTGGGCTACGACATGGATTTTGTGGTGGCCGACAACGATGACCAGGCCCTCAAATTGTTGCAGTCCAACAAGGTGCAAGCCATCTTCACCTCGGGCGGTTGGCCCATGCCCAACATCGTGCGGCACACGCATGGCAGCGGTCTGGTGCTGGTCGAATACGACCTGAGCGCCCACCCGCCTTTTGTCGCCGTGAAGCGCAACTACCAGAACCTGGATGCCTTTAACTTCAGCTTCCTGGCGGTGCCAAATCTGCTCCTCACGCGGCCCTTCAAGCCCGCCGGCGACATGGGCAAGAAGGTGGGTGCCCTGCAAACGTGTCTGCTGCGCAACATGGATAACCTGCAGGAAGGTCGCTTCTCTGCCGCCTGGAAAGAAATCAAGAACCCGACCGATACCCTGGGCATCGCCCGCTTTACCCGGGCCGAGGGCCAGAAGACCGCACGCGCCAACGCGACGCCCCGTGTAGCACCATGAATTCGCCCAGGAGATACCCCATGCAAACGAACCCCATCCCTGCCCAGCAGGTGCATGATTTCAAGGTCTGGGCACTGCGTGGCGGTGCCGTGTTTGGCACGCTGGTGCTGCTGGCTCTGTCAGGCCCCCTGGTCTGGGCCGCAGTGTCCACTGGTGCCGGTCTGGCCGCTTTGGCGGGCATGGCTGCGGTGGGCTTTGCCGCTTTCCAGGCCTTGCCGCTGGCGCTGCAAAAGCTGGAAAACCGTTTGCTTCAACTGCGCAAAGCGGAGGCCCGCGCCAACCCCATCGAGCAGTTGCAAAACGACTGCCTGCGCCGCGAGGAACGTCTGCAGTCCTTTCGCCAGGCGCTGGTCACCATTGGTGGTCAGATTGAAAACATGAGCCAGATGATTCAGGAGCGCCGCCACCTGGACCCGGAACATGTGCTGGACCGGCAAGAGCGCGCCCTGCGCCGCATGCAACAGTTTTACCAGGCCAATATCCGCAGGTTGGAGGAGGCCCACGCGGCGCTGCAGGCGTTTCGCCACCAAGTCAAACAGAAGATGTTTGAGTGGGAATTTGCCCAGGCCGGGCAGGTGGTGATGGAAGCGCTCAACCCGAGTGAGATGCAGGACCTGATGCAAGGCCTGCTGACCGACGAAGCCCTGACCGAAGTGCAGTCCCGCTTCAACCGCGTGTTCGCCGAACTCGATGTGGAGCTGAGTTCCATGGACTCACCAACGCGCGACTATCTGGCCAATAGCCGCTTCGATCCGATGGATGCCTTGCAGGTCTCCACGGTGTTAAAAACCGGGAGCAAGTCATGAACTTCTGGAAAGCCCTGCGTTGGATCAGCGCTCTGCTGTTTGTGGCCATGGTGCTGCTGGCCTGGTTGGTCTCTACCCCCCGGTCTATGGACGACGATGGCACCCATGCTGCGCCCGTCATCGTGCGCTAGTGTGGCGGCTTTCGGTACCCGCATTGGTTTGATGGACAATGACCAAAAAAAGCAAGGGAAGGCACAACCTATGACAACCGATTTAGCCGCCGTGGAGCGCACCGACTCCTCGGAGCCCGGCATTGGCAGCCTGCGCAGCAAGCTGCTATGGGCGCTTTATGTGCTGGCGGTTGTGGTCCTGGCTTGGCTGGCAGGTGAGTGGAATGCGCGACGCGAAAAGGGCATCCAGATTGATGCCATTCACCGCACCATTGAGGTCCAGGCCCTGGGTCTGCGGGGCACGGTGGCGCGCTACAACCAGATACCCTTTGTCACGGCCCAGCACGCTGACATCAAGGCCTTGCTGCAGTCGCCCAGCGACAAAGCCCTGACCAATAGGGTCAACCGGTTTCTGCAGGCCACCAGTCGCCAGGTGGGCTCGGACGCGCTGTACCTGATGGACTCCCGAGGCGTCACCCTGGCCGCCAGCAACTGGTTGGAAACCGAGAGTTTTGTGGGTGACAACTATTCCTTTCGTCCCTACTTTCTGGATGCCATGGCCGGTCACGATGGGTTCTTCTTTGCCATTGGCACCAGCACTGGCGTTCCAGGTCTGTTTATGACCGCACCGGTGCGCCTGGGTGACGAGGTAGCCGGTGTGCTGGCCATCAAGGTCAGCCTGCGGGATATCGAGGATGCCTGGCGACGCAGCAAAGATCCGGTGTTTTTGACGGATGCGCATGGCATCGTTTTTTTGGGCTCGATCGAAGCCTGGAAATACAAGACCACACGGGCCCTGCAAGCCGATGAACTGGCATGGGTCCACAAGCATCGGCAATACGGTGAACGCGCAAGCTTCGCGCCCATCGAATGGAAACAAAATCGCGAAGCGTCCGAAGCCAGTTACGAGACCCGCACCCTGATGGATGGCAAGCCCCAGCAACTGCTGTCTCTGGACGAGAATCTGCCGGAATTTCAATGGACGCTGACGGTCATGACGGACCTCGCACCCGTCAACTGGGCGCGCTGGATGGGTCGCGCTCTTGCTGTGCTGCTGGCGCTGGTTTTGATCCTGGCGTTCAAGGTGGCGCAGCAGCGCGAGCGCCGCTATATCGAGATGCGCCGGCACCGCAGTGAACTGGAAAAGCGGGTGCTCGAGCGCACCGCAGAGCTGCAGGAGTCGCATGCGTTTCGCAAAGCCATGGGCGACTCGCTGCTGGTCGGCATGCGCGCACGCGATCTGGCGGGGCGCATGATTTACGTCAACCCCGCGCTGTGCGATATCACCGGCTACCGTGCAGATGAATTGGTCGGTCATCTGCCTCCCTACCCCTACTGGCACCCGGACGATCTGGAAAAGCACTGGCAGGACAACGACGCCGTGCTCAGTGGCAAGACCACCATGAATGGCTTTGAGTCGCGCATCCGCCACCGCGATGGACACGACGTCTACACCATGGTCTATTCGGCACCGCTGATTGACAGCACCGGAAAGCACAGTGGCTGGATGAGTTCGGTGGTGGACATCACCGAACAAAAGCGTGCCGAAGAACAGCAACGCGTGCAGGCCGCCAAAATGCAACGCACCGGGCGCCTCGCCACCTTGGGCGAGATGGCTTCCACCCTGGCACACGAACTCAGCCAGCCGTTGATGGCGCTGGGCAGCTTTGCCGGTGCGGCACGTGCCTATGCAGACCGTGGCCACCGCGAACTGTTGAATGAGACGCTCAGTGACATCAGCGAACAAGCCCAGCGCGCCGCCGAAATTGTCGGCCGTATCCGTGGCTTTGTGCGCCAGCAAACCCCCGGTTTTCAGGATTGCGCTGTCAACGATGTGGTCAGCAATGTGCTGGCCCTGATGCGCCCCGAAATCCGCCACCAGCAAGCGCGTGTCATCACGCAGCTGGATGCGCATTTGCCCGCCATCCAGGCCGACCGTGTGTTGCTGGAACAGGTGGTTTTGAACCTGGTGCTCAACGCCTTGCAAGCGATGCAGGACAAATACCCGGTGGACAAACAAGTGCGGGTGCAGACCGGGGCGCAGGACGACATGGTGTTTATTCGCGTGTCGGATCGTGGCCCTGGCATTGCACAGCCGGTGGTGGCGCAATTGTTTGAGCCCTTCTTCACCACCAAGCCCGATGGCTTGGGCCTGGGCCTGAACATCTGCCGCACCACCATCGAGAGTCATCGTGGCCGCCTTGAGTTTGAGAACGCGCCCCAGGGCGGCGCAATTTTTACGGTTTACCTTCCTAAAAGCCTATGAACCCGAAAAACCTCAACCTGTACATCGTCGATGACGATGAAGCCGTGCGCCGTTCGCTCGGTAGCCTGCTGCTGGCGCGTCTGCCCGATTGTTCGGTCAAGACCTTTGCAAGTGGCGAGGCCTTTCTCGAAGGTGCCAATCTGGACGGCAGTGGCGTCGTGCTGCTGGACCTGCGCATGGAGCCGGGCATCAGCGGGCTGGAAGTTTTTGCCGCGCTCCAGGAGCGCACCAGTCCGCTGGTAGTGGTGTTTCTGTCCGGACACGGCACGTTACCCGTGGCCGTGCGCGCCATGCAGGAAGGCGCGGTGACATGGCTGGAAAAACCCTGCAAGGACGAGCATCTCATGGAGGCGGTTGAACAAGCCAAGGCGCGGGCGGCGGGCATTGCAGCTGCACGGCGTGACCGCCACCAAGCTTTGCAGCGCTGGGCCAAAGTTACACCCCGTGAGAAGCAGGTGGCCCCGCTGGTGGCCCAGGGCATGTCCAGTAAAGTGGCCGCGCAACTTCTCACACAGCAGGCCCCGGCCAAACCGATTAACTGGCGAACCGTGGACAATTACCGCGCCAGTATTTTTGACAAACTGGAGCTCGCCAACAGCAATGAACTTTTGGTGTTTTTGCGGGACAACGGGTTGTAGCCTTTGCGGATTCAGGGAACCTTGCCTCGCTCCAACTGATTCAATCTGCAATGCGCTGGCTTAAACAAATCCCGCAGCGCCGCCATCAACGCGTGCGCCTTGCTGGAATGGTCGCCGCCAAAGTTGCACACATACACATCCAGCGTGACGGCCGATTGTTCGGGCCAGGTGTGCACGCACAGGTGCGACTCGGCCAGCAGCACCGTGGCGGTGACGCCACCGGCGCCGTGTGCCGTGTTCGGGAAGGTGTGAAACAGTTGGGCCACGGCTTGCAGCCCGGCGTCTGTCACGGCTTGCATGCACAGCGCCCCGAGCCGGTCGGCATCGGTCAGCAGTGCGGCCTCACAGGCGCAGTGGGTCAGGTCGGCAGTCAGGTGCAGGCCGTGCATGGCCGACTCGCTTAGCGCTGGCCTACCGAGACCTTGCCAAAGGCAGTCTGCGCTTCGCGCGGCAGGCTGCGCCAATAGACCGGGTTGGCTTCCACCGCGCCACCCAGGGCGGCAGCGGCGCGCCAACCCCAGCGGGGCTGGTACAGAAAGGCGCGGGCCAGGGCGATCAGGTCGGCATCACCGGCTTGCAGAATGTCTTCGGCCTGTTGTGCCTCGGTGATCATCCCCACTGCGGTGGTGACCATGCCGGTGGCGGCGCGAATCTGCCGGGCAAAGTGCACCTGGTAGCCCGGGCCGATGGCGATCTTTTGTTGCGGCGACACGCCACCACTGGAGACGTGGACAAAGTCGCAACCCAGGGCCTTCAGGCGGCGGGCGAATTCGGTCACCTCATCGGGTGTCAACCCGCCGTCCACCCAGTCGCTGGCCGACACGCGGATGCCCAGCACGCCCTGGTAGGCCGCACGCATGGCGGCAAATACTTCCAGCGGATAGCGCATGCGGTTTTCCAGGCTGCCGCCATAGGCGTCGGTGCGTGTGTTCGAGAGAGGTGACAGGAATTGATGCAGCAGATAGCCGTGCGCACAGTGCAATTCGACGGCGTCGATGCCGATTTTGTCGGCACGCAGGGCGGCGGTCACAAAGGCTTCGCGCACGCGGGTCAGTTCATAGGCGCCCATGGCGGCCGGTGGCGCCTCATGGGGCAACTGCGGCAAGGCTGAAGGGCCGTAGGTGGGCCAGCCGCCGTTGTCCGGGCCCAGCAACTGCCCGCCCTGCCAGGGTACGTCACTGGACGCCTTGCGCCCGGCATGGGCCAACTGGATGCACACGGCAGTTTTCGGTGCCAGTTTGCGGGCGCGCTGCAGGGTGTCGGCCAGCTTGGCTTCGGTGCGGCCATCCCACAGGCCCAGGCAGTTGGGGGTGATGCGGCCCTCGGGCAGCACCGCTGTGGCTTCGATGGTGAACAGGGCCGCGCCGCCGTTAAGCAGGTTGCCCCAGTGCATCAAATGCCAGTCGGTGGCTTCGCCGTTGACGGCGGAATACTGGCACATCGGCGCAACCACAATGCGGTTGGGAAGCGTGATGCCGCCCCGTGGCGAGGGCAGGGTCAGGGGGGTGAAAAGTGTGCTCATACCCAAAGCATAGCGTGGGCTTGGCCGGCATCTGTTATGCGCTGGTAACGGCCGGGACAATGTCACCGGTAAAATGGCAGGCTAATCCCGCAGCCCTCACTTTCTATCGGAGTCGCCAACAATGGCCAACACCCAACAAATGGCAAGCGCAATCCGCGCACTTGCCATGGACGCAGTTCAACAAGCCAACTCCGGTCACCCCGGCGCCCCGATGGGCATGGCCGATATGGCCGTTGCTCTCTGGGGCGAACACCTGCGCCACAACCCGGCCAACCCCCAGTGGCTGAACCGCGACCGCTTTGTGCTGTCAAACGGTCACGGCTCCATGCTGATTTATGCGCTGCTGCACCTGACCGGCTACAAGCTGCCCATGGAAGAGCTGAAGAACTTCCGCCAGTTGCACAGCAAGACCGCTGGCCACCCCGAGTTCGGCATCACCCCTGGTGTTGAAACCACCACCGGCCCGTTGGGTCAGGGTTTGACCAATGCCGTCGGCATGGCGCTGGCCGAGAAGCTGCTGGCCAAGGAATTCAACCGTGAAGGCCACGCCGTGGTCGACCACAACACCTACGTCTTCATGGGCGACGGCTGCCTGATGGAAGGCATCAGCCACGAGGCGGCTTCCTTGGCCGGTGCCTGGAAGCTGAACAAGCTGATCGCCCTGTACGACGACAACGGCATTTCCATTGACGGCCAGGTCAGCCCCTGGTTCAACGACAACACGGCCCTGCGTTTTGTGTCCTACGGCTGGAATGTGCTGGGCCCCATCAACGGCCACGATGCCGAACTGGTGTCCAAGACCATTACCGAGGCCAAGAAGTCGACCGAACGCCCGACCCTGATCCTGTGCAAAACGCACATTGGCAAAGGCAGCCCGAACCGCGCCAACACCGCCAAGGCGCACGGCGAGCCGCTCGGTGCCGAAGAAATCAAGCTGACCCGCGAAGCCATTGGTTGGGAGCACGCACCCTTTGTCATTCCCAAGGCTGTGTATGCCGATTGGGATGCCAAGAAGGCCGGCGCTGCGGCGCAAAAAGAATGGACCGAAAAGTTCAACGCCTACAAGGCGGCTCACCCCGCACTGGCCAAAGAACTGGTGCGCCGCATGAAGGGCGAATTGCCCAAGAACTTCGTGCAGACGGCTGTGGACACCATCATCGGCGCACACCAGAAGGGCGAGACCGTTGCCAGCCGCAAGGCCTCGCAACTGGCACTGGAAAGCTTTACTGCAGCCATCCCCGAAATGCTCGGCGGCTCGGCTGACCTGACCGGCTCCAACCTGACCAACACCAAGAGCACGCCCAACCTGCGCGTCACGTCGCAGGGTGATGTGGTGCAAACGCCGGATGCCAATGGCAACCTCATCGGTGGCCGCCACATCAACTACGGTGTGCGCGAATTCGGCATGGCCGCCATCATGAATGGCATTGCGCTGCACGGTGGTTTCATCCCCTACGGCGGCACTTTCCTGACCTTTAGCGATTACAGCCGCAACGCCATTCGGATGGCCGCGCTGATGAAGATCCGCGTGATCCATGTGTTCACCCACGACTCCATCGGCCTGGGCGAAGACGGCCCGACCCACCAGTCGATCGAGCATGCCGCCTCGCTGCGCCTGATCCCGAATCTGGACGTATGGCGTCCCGCAGATACGGCAGAAACCGCCGTGGCCTGGACCGTGGCCTTGCAGAATGAAAACAAGCCCACGGCTTTGCTGTTGTCACGCCAGAACATCAGCTACGCCGCAAAGGGCGACTCTGAAGCTGCGCCGGATGCCAGCGGCATTGATGCCATTGGCAAGGGTGCCTACGTGCTGTCCGAGCCATCGGATGTGGGCTTGAAGAAGAAGACCCAAGCCGTCATCATCGCCACCGGCTCTGAAGTGCAACTGGCACTCAAGGCACAACAAGTGCTGGCCGAACGCAAGATTGCGGTGCGCGTGGTTTCCATGCCCAGCACCACCACCTTTGATCGCCAGAGCGTCGAATACAAGAGCGCCGTGCTGCCCGCCGGTTTGCCCCGTGTGGCGGTCGAAATGGGTTCGACCGACGGTTGGTGGAAATATGGCGTGGGTGCCGTCGTCGGCATCGATACCTTTGGCGAGTCGGCACCCGCACCGGTGCTGTTCAAACACTTCGGCTTTACCGAGCAGAATGTGGCCGATACCGTGCAAACCTTGCTGCAACGCAAGTAGGCGAAAGCAGTTTTTTTCGACAATCCATTTTTAACGGAAGAAAGAGAAGCAAATGACAATCAAGATTGGTATCAACGGTTTCGGTCGTATTGGTCGCAATGTGCTGCGCTCGGCGCTGCAAAATTTCAGCGACATCGAAGTGGTTGGCATTAACGACCTGCTCGAGCCGCAATATCTGGCTTACATGCTGCAGTACGACTCGGTGCATGGCCGCTTCAAGGGCGAAGTGTCTGTCGAGGGCAATACCCTGGTTGTCAATGGCAAGAAGATCCGCCTGACACAAGAGCGCGACCCCGCCAACCTGAAGTGGAATGAAGTCGGTGCCACCGTGGTGATCGAATCCACCGGCCTGTTCCTGGACAAGGTCACAGCACAAAAGCACATCGATGCCGGTGCCACCAAGGTCATCCTGTCTGCTCCCTCCAAAGACGACACCCCCATGTTCGTGTTTGGCGTGAACGACAAGACCTATGCCGGCCAGGCCATCGTCTCCAACGCCTCCTGCACCACCAACTGCCTGGCTCCTCTGGCCAAAGTGGTGAATGACAAATGGGGCATCAAGCGTGGCCTGATGACTACCGTGCACGCGGCTACCGCCACCCAAAAGACGGTGGACGGCCCCTCCAACAAAGACTGGCGCGGCGGCCGTGGCATTCTGGAAAACATCATCCCCTCCAGCACTGGCGCTGCCAAGGCCGTGGGCGTGGTCATTCCTGAGCTGAACAAGAAGCTCACCGGCATGGCCTTCCGCG
>CAIQEX010000553.1 GCA_903870955.1 uncultured beta proteobacterium | reverse complement strand
TCACCGCCGAGCCCGGCGTGGTCGGCGGTGTGCCAGGCAGTGGCATGAATTTCGGCTCCAGCACCAACGCCACGGCGCAACTGGACATGAACCAGCAGTTCGACTTTTACGACGGCGGCGGTCTGGATCTGGCCGTACTGGGGTTGGCCGAATGCGATGCACGGGGCAACATCAACGTCAGCCGCTTTGGGCCGCGCCTGGCCGGGGCGGGTGGCTTTATCAACATCACGCAAAACAGCCGCACGGTTATTTTCATCGGCACTTTCACCGCCGGTGGTCTGGAAGTCAAGGTGGGCGATGGCCAACTCACGATCATCAAGGAAGGCAAGTTCCGCAAGTTCGTGGAGAAGATCGAACAGGTCACCTTCAGCGGCGAATACGCCGCCAAGATGGGCAAGAAGGTGCTGTACATCACCGAGCGTTGCGTCCTGACTTTGACTGCGGACGGGCTGGAGTTGACCGAGGTGGCGCCGGGCGTGGACATTGCGCGCGATATCCTGCCCTACATGGCGTTCAAACCCATTATTCGCAATCCGCAGCTGATGGATGCGCGCATCTTCCGCGACGAGATCATGGGTCTGAAAGACACCATTTTGTCGATCTCGCTGCTGGAGCGCATTTCCTACCAGGCCGAGCGCAACCTGTTGTTCCTCAACTTCCAGGGCCTGAAACTGGTCAGCCCCAAGGATGCACAGGATGTGCAGGCGGCAGTGGAGCGCAAGTGCAAGGAAATTGGCCACAAGGTGAACCTGATCGCCAACTACGATGGCTTCGAGATTCTGGAGCCGGCCATGGACGCTTACACTGAAGTGGTCAAGAACATGAGCGAAAAGTACTACGACAAGACCACCCGCTACAGCACCAGCGCCTTCCTGCGCAACAAGCTGGGTGCAGCCATCAGCAGTCGCGGACTGTCGCCACACATCTACGAGACCAAAGCCGAGGCTGAGGCTGCGATCTAATCCACCACACAAAGCTGGGACGACCGGATGAATCAAGACGCAATCGCCCAGCTCAAGCTGCAAGTCGCCGCCAAAACCGACGCTGACAAAGTCACGCTGGAAAAAAGGCTCAAGGATGAAATCCTGCAAATGCGCAACCTGGCAAGCTTGGTCGAGGCAAAGCCGGGCTACTTTGTCTGCGAGGGGGCGCATGGCCGGGGCATAGCGGACAAGAAGGAGGCCACCCATTACAACGCCCTGACCCAAAAGCCGATTCGCTGGGTGCCATTCAAAAGCCATCTTTACGCGGTGCACGCCGTGCTGTGCTGGGTGGTTTTGGGTATTTCAACCGACCACTGGTAGCGCGGTCGCAGGCCCATAAAAGGCTGTAAGTTCGCCAGCTTCAGAAGGCACGTAAAATAGGGGCATGAGCAAACCCGTTACAAAGTCTTCAATCCTGGAAGACGGCCTGCGATACAAGGCCAAGTCTGCAGGTTCTCCATTTGGTGTTGCAGGGGCTTATGGTGGCAATGCCACCATGTCTTGCTTCCTGTGCGGCAAACACCGGCCGCGCACCGATCTCATGTCAAAAAGGCTGCTGGGCAAGAGTCACGTAGTGTGCTCGCCCAAGTGCGGCTAGCGACTTGACAACTGGGCCCTGAAGGCGCGCGGCGAGACGCCTGCGTCCTGGGTGAAAACACGTGTGAAATATGCCGGGTCCGTGTAGCCCATGGCATAGGCAATGGTGGCGATACTGAGGTGGGTGTAAGCCAAATGGCGCCGCGCCTCGCGCATGCTGCGGGCCTCAATCAGGCGCAGCGCCGACTCGCCCGTGGCTGCCCGCGTGACCCGGCTCAGATGGGTGGGTGACACCGACAGGGCGCGCGCGTAATCCGCAACCTTCCATTGCTGCAGGTAGTGTTCTTCGATCAGCACACGCAGTCGATGCATCAGGTTCGATTCGCGTAGATCGGTCGGTATGGGTGCGTCCTTTTCCATGGCCCGTGTCACCCAGCCCAGCAACGTGGCGCTCAGGCCACGCAACACCAGTGCGCGGGCCTTTGAGCGGCCGGAGAACTCCTGCCATATCTGCTGCATCACCAGATGGATGGAGGCGTCCGCCTGAATCACGCAGGCGCGCCCCAGATCATTGCGAATATCACCGACCTGCACCAGGATGGCATCCAGCAGCTCGTCCGCCATGGTGGCGACCCAACCGCTGGTACCTTCTGAAAAACGAAAAGCATGGACATGGCCGGGTGGCACATTAACGAGTGAACCGTCCACTAGCGGATGCAGCACGCCATCCAGGCTTGCCGTGCCGCCTCCGGCCTGCACCAGCAGAACTTGGTGCAGGCGACTGTGCCGGTGGGGGCTCAATTCCCAGTCATGCAGCACGGAGCGGGCGGCGATGGTCTCGCAGTGCAGCACGTCGGGCAAGTGCGTGGACTCACCGAAAAGGCTGTAGGACTGGATCGGGGCGGGTCTGGCTTCCATGTTCGAAATGTACAAGTATTGGATGGAATCGGCCATTCCTTCCTGAATCTCTGCGGCGTATCTTTCGTCCAACGGCTGTGGCCGTGGAATCAGCACCAAAACAAATCGGAGACATTTATGAAAACCCAAGTCTGCATCATCGGCGG
>CAIQEX010000552.1 GCA_903870955.1 uncultured beta proteobacterium | reverse complement strand
TGGCGGTCACCGTCTGGCTCACAGCCGAGCCCCCATCCGCGGCCTCTTTGTTGGTCTTGGAGGCCATGCCATCGGTAACCCGGGCGTTGTCGCTGTTCTGGGCTATGGAAGCGGACATGACGTCGATGCTGGCCGTCGTCTGCTGCACGCTGGCCGCCTGCTCACTGGCAGCCTGTGAAAGTGATTGCGCGGTCGCGCTAACCTGATTTGCCGCACCCGTCAGCGCATCCGATGCATCGCGCACCTCACCGATGACCCGGGTCAGATTTTCTGCGGTGGAGTTGGCACTGGCCTTGACCTGGCCGAACAGGCCGGCGTAGTCCCGCGTGATGCGGTGTGTCAGATCTCCATCGGCCAAAGCCGCCAGCGCATTGGCCGTGTCATTCATCACGCCTTCGCTGACATCCAGCAACTGGTTCATGGCTGTGGCCAGGGTACTGAAGAAGCCGCTCTTGCCAGTCAGGTCGACGCGGCCACTCAGGTCGCCATTGACTGCCGCGCTCACAATACCAGCGACCTCCTGCTCGGAGGCAATTTCTTCAGTCCGGTCGATCCACTGGGTGATGCGGCCAATGGTCGTGCCACTGTCGTTGTGTACGGGTCGCGCCAACAGGCGCAACTTGCGGCCCTGGATTTCCATGTCCACCGTTTCACCGGAACGCACAGCCTGGTCAAATCGCAAGGCATCGTCCGGGTTCTTGAACAGGGTACTGAGCTTGTTACCGTAGAAGGCGTCGGCGCTGAAGCCAGCACCGCCAAACAGCTTCAGCAACTCTTTGGCAGGCGGCGTGGCGTGCACCAACAATGCCTCGGCGTTGGATACCGTGACACAGACCGGCAGACTATCCAACGACAAGCGTATGCGCTGATTGAAAGTGGCCGCTTCGGAGGCGGCCATCATGGCATTTTGCACCCGGTCCATGGCTTCACTGATACGCGCCTTCTGCCCCGGCAATCTGTCCATCTGGACCTCCAGATTTCCAGATGAGTACGCGCTAATGATGTCCACTACCTTCATCTTCACGGCAATATGCGACTGCACCAACGTGTTGATGGACTGCGCCATACCCTGGTAAGCACCCTGCAGGTTGTTGGTGGGCATGTTGTAGTCGAGTGCACCGGCCTCATGCTGGCGCGCCATCTCAGCCTGCGCCGACTGAAACTCGCCCAGCACCGTATGCACCGTGATGAGGGAGTTCAGCACCTGGGCAATTTCATCCTGCGTCTCAGGCACCGTCGGAGCATTGCTTAGATCACCCTCGGCCAGTTCCATCAAATGCTGCTTGGCAGAATTTAGACCGCGACTGGTCACAAGGTAAAAACTGTAGAAAAAGTAGGCCGCCAACAGCAGCCCGATGGCCAACACCGCTATGCCAACGTGCAAGGCCGATTGAAAACCGGCCACGCGCTTCTTCAGCAAGCCCTCGAGCTCTGTGAGCATCCGATCATTCAGGGCATATTGCGCCGCCGTCGCCTTGTCGGCCAAAGCGGGGAAAGCCTTTTGATTCTCGAGCGAGTAGTCGTTGCCATCCACCAGACTTTGGTGTGCCAAGGCAAAAAAAGCTGCGGTGGCTTCGAGCGTGTCGTTGGCATTGACCAAGGTCGTCAAATCGGGGTTGTAGGCAAAGGCCTTGCCCAGGCCGTCGCGCATATTGCCAATCTGGAAGTCAGCAATGGGCAATGCATTGTTGAGGATTCTTTGCCGCTCCGCCGTGATGGAGCCAGCCTTCATCAGTTCCAGACCCAACGCGCGCAACTTGGAAGAGCTCTCCACAATGTCCGGAATGCGAAAGAACACCGCGTCCATCAGGTAATAGCTGTCTATGTCCGGATCCAGCGTCAGGTTGGACGAGTCGGTCACAAAGGTTAACAGGGCCACCAGAGACTGGATGTGCGCGGTGTGGGCCTCAAACACGGCAGTCGGGCTGGCGGCCTTTTCTGCGGCAGCAAAGGCTTTTTGCACCTGGTCGAAGGCCTTGGCCGTACCCAACTCCCCGCCCAAACGCGTGTTGACTGCGGCGAGTTGGTCTTGGGCGGCCTTGAGTTTGGTCTTGACTTCTGCCAGGCTGGGCGGTGCGACACCGCCGGTGGCAGCGGCACTGGCATCGCGTCGCAGTTGCTGCGCCAGATTGAACACCGGGAAGACTTCGCGGTTGTACTCGATACCAATAATTTCCTTGGCGGAAAACGCTATGTTAATGTTCTTGTTACTGAAATCAGACCAGGCCACCCAGACCAGGGGCGCGACAAACATCAGGCATATCACCAGGGCCTTGAGCTCAAAGCGCAAGTTGCCCATAAAACGCACACCGGGCGCCCATAGAGCAGATACCTTAGCCGGACGAGTCAAAGTGGCTGGCACAACCTGGTTTGACGACATATGAAAAACCCGAATTATTGTAGGTAGGCGTTTATAACAAAGGATTTGGGCTAAAGGTTCTCTCGGGCTCAAATTTCAAACTGAGGCTGCAATATTCTCAGGCGGCCCATGGCAATACCGGCTGCTGCGGTACGGGTTTCGACACCCAACTTGATGAATATCCGCTCCAGGTGCTTTTTGACGGTCATAGGGCTGCTGCCCAAGATGTCGCCAATGTCCTTGTTGGTCTTCCCCTTGACCACCCAATAGAGTACTTCGGCCTCTTTGGGCGTGAGTTTGAAGCTGAGGGACAAGGCCTCGATCACGGCCGTATCCGACACCTCGCGCATCACAATGAGCCAGTCGCCCAGTGCGTCGACGTCGCCAATCTGCTGGTGCAGCCGGAAGATGAGGCGCCGGGCACCCTGCTCCAGTGTCAGACGCGGCGGTTCACCGGGCAGATCCAATTTACCCAGGCACATTTGCAACCATGCGATCACCTCAGGGGGTGTCTGTGGTGCCTGCGTGCCGCAGTAGCGTTCCAACAGCTCGCGCGCCAGCGGTGTTTGCCACAGCAAGGCACCATCCGAGGCCCGCACGGTGATGGTGGCGTAGCCAAAGGCATCCAGCGCGTTGCGGGCCTGCCTTCGCTCACGCGCTCCCGCCAGATGCACCGCCATGCGGGCGAGCACTTCTTTGGGTTTGATGGGCTTGGTGACGTAGTCCACGGCACCCGACTCCAGGGCCGCCACCAGATGCTCCGTCTCGGTCAGGCCGGTCATGAAAATGATGGGGATGTGGGCGGTTTGGGGCATGGCCTTCAGACGCCTGGCCACCTCAAAACCATCCATACCCGGCATCATGGCGTCCAGCAGCACCACATCGGGCAGGGCCTGCAGCCCGCGCTGCAACGCCGCCTCGCCGCTGGTAGCAACCAACACCGTGAAGCCGGACTCGTCCAGCGCATCGTGCAGCACCGACAGGTTGTCCGGCACATCGTCCACGATCAGCACGACATCGCTGTTGCTGCGGTCCAGCGTGCTGGCAATATCAGTGAACGGGTTCATCCAGCGCTTTCTGTAATTGACCCAGGATGGCCTCAAATTGGTACTGGCGTGCCAAGGCGTTGAGTGCGGTGGTCACTGCGGCACACGCGGGATGCGCCACCGCCAGGGCATCGAGTTTGTTCAGGATGCCCCGGTAATAGCCCAGTTGCACCAAGGTTTGCAGAGCCAGTAGTTCTTCACGCGGCAATTTGCCTTGCGCAGGCGCTGGCGCTGTCTTTGGCGGCACCACCGTTTCAGCCGGGCGGTCCAGCCACTCCAGTTGCAGACGCCGCCCCAGCCAATCCAGTAACTCGCTGTGGCGCACCGGTTTGACAAAAAAGTCTTCCGGGGAAATCCCCATGCCCTGGTCCAGACCCCGGTCAAAGGCATTCGCCGAAACAATCGCCACGATGGGTTGCGGTCCATCCAGCGCACGAATACGGCGCAAGGTTTCCCAGCCGTCGATGCCCGGCATGGCGAGGTCCAGCAACACCACGTCCGGGTTGAGTCCGGCAGCCATCAAGTCCAGCGCATCATGGCCACTGGCAGCCTGGCGCAAGGCAAAGCCCAAGGGCTCCAGCAGTTGCAACAGAAGGGCCCGGTCGGCCGCTTCGTTATCCACCACCAAAATCCTGCGGCGCTGCCCGGCATAGCCACTGCGGGCCTGGCGCTGCGCGCGTTCGGCTTCCAGCCTCTGTGCTCCTTCGGGTGGCAAATGCAGCGTGGGCAGAAACAGGCGCACCGCAAACACCGAGCCCTGGCCCGGCTGGCTTTGCACCTGCATTTCGCCCCCCATCAAATCGGTCAGCATTTTGGCAATCGTCAGGCCCAGGCCCGAGCCACCCCCAACCTGCGCCGCGCCGCGCACAAAGGGTTCATAGACCCGTTCCACTTCGGCCGCTGTCATGCCGGGACCGGTATCGTGGATTTCGATGTAGGCCATCTCGCGGGCATAGCGCACGCTAAAAGTCACACCGCCAGAGTGTGTGAACTTGATGGCATTGCCCAGCAGGTTGAAACAAATTTGCCGCACCCGCTTGTCATCTGCCTTGACCCACGCGGGCAGGCTGCCCTGCACCTCGTAGCGAAAGGACAGGCCCTTTTCTTCCGCCTGCAACTCAAACATGGTG
>CAIQEX010000551.1 GCA_903870955.1 uncultured beta proteobacterium | reverse complement strand
CGTCAGTCCCTGGGCTGCGGCGAGTTGCCGATAGCGTTCCATATCCAGCGTTCCATCTGGTTTGCGAAGGGATGCAATGGTCGGGTTTTGCTGCAGCTCACGGGCTAAACGGGCATCTGTGCTGGACAGGTGCGCATCTGTTGCCGCATCTGCCATCACACGCTCACGCACCATCCGCTCAAGCGTGTTGTAACGCGCCTGCGGAGAATCCAGCAACTTGACGTCGATATTCGGTTGCGAACTGCGCGCCCTGTCCACTTCGTTCTTGTGCGCGGCGTCCCAATCCTCTTGCTTGATTGAATAGCTACCCACCTTGGCAACCGTTTCACCGCCGCCGTTAAGGCTTCGGAAACCATTGATGCCCACCAGCACGAATGCGGGAATGATCAACAAGAACATGAGGAACATCATGATCTTCGTGTGCTTGCGAACAAAATCGAACATGCGACTTAATCTCCATCAATTCAACAAAAAAGGCGAACAAACATGTTCGCCTTCGATTGGGGTGGGTGGTGGGTGATGACGGGCTCGAACCGCCGACCTACGCCGTGTAAAGGCGCCGCTCTACCAACTGAGCTAATCACCCCACCTGAAAACCTAAACTCAGTTCAACGCATCTTTCAATGCTTTGCCTGGACGAAACTTTGGAACCTTGGCAGCCTTGATTTTAATCGCAACACCGGTACGCGGATTTCGCCCGGTGCGTGCAGCGCGTTTGCCAACTGCGAATGTACCAAATCCAACGAGTGATACTGAGCCACCTTTTTTAAGCGTGGTCTTAACTGCACCAATGGTCGACTCAAGCGCGCGCGTCGCAGCAGCTTTAGAGATGTCGGCATGTTTGGCAATGTGCTCAATTAATTCAGTTTTATTCACAAAGACCCCTTATTGAAGGCAAATTTGTTGGAATGTTAGGTGTCCGACAGATAACCATTCAGCGACCAGTACCGCGTTCGATTAAAGCAACGGCGCTTTTTCCGTCCCAATATGCCTTGCAACATTCCCAACAGTGCGGAGGCGAATTCTAAATGGTTTTTTACGCCTTCAACGCGCCCGCGCGCGAATTTCTGGAAGTGCCTTCTGCAAGTAATAAACCATAGACCACACGGTTAGCACCGCTGCCACCCAGATCAGACCGACACCCCATTTGTGGGTGTCGACGAAACCGAACAAGAGGCCGTCAAACAAGAGGAACGGAATGGCGACCATCTGAACCACGGTCTTGACCTTGCCAATCATGTGCACCGCGACACTTTTGGATGCACCAATTTGCGCCATCCATTCGCGCAATGCCGATATGGCGATCTCGCGGCCGATGATGATGAGAGCCACAAAGACATCGGTGCGTCCCAGGTGCACCAGCACCAGCACGCAGGCACAGACCAAAAATTTGTCCGCCACCGGATCCAGGAAAGCGCCAAAGGAAGAGGCCTGATTCAGCTTGCGCGCCAGATAACCGTCCAACCAATCGGTAAGCGCGAAAAGGACAAACATGACCGTGGCCGCCAGGTTTTTTTCCGCCACGTTCATGAACGTGTCAGGCAAGTAAAAGACCGCCACAATGAAAGGAATTGCGGCAATCCGCGCCCAAGTCATGATGGTTGGTATGGTCAAAAACATGTCGCCATTGTGGCACGCCAATCATGTGTTACGACACAGGAACAACAGCCCCATGCAACGGGCGGATGCAAAAAGTGGGGCTGAGGTGCTAATGCAGCGCCCGGTAGATCTCTTCGGCCAACTCGCGCGAGATTCCCTCCACACTGGCAATGTCTTCTGCGCTAGCCAGCGCCACGCCGCGCACGCCCCCAAAACGCTGTAGAAGCTTGGCTCTGCGCTTGGGTCCAATGCCAGCAATCTCTTCCAGTTTCCCCCCGCCGACCCGCACTTTGGCGCGTTGCGCACGCATGCCGGTGATGGCAAAGCGATGTGCCTCGTCGCGAATTTGCGCCACCAGCATCAGTGCCGCTGAATCGCTGCCTAGATAGACCTTTTCGCGGCCGTCGGCAAACACCAGTTCCTCCAGTCCAACCTTGCGGCCTTCACCCTTCTCGACGCCCACGATCAATGAGAGGTCCAACCCTAGAGTTTCGAAAACTTCGCGCGCCATGGCAACCTGACCCTTGCCTCCATCGACCAGGACCAGGTCGGGCAGTCGCCCGGTTCCCGCGGGGACTGAGCCGCTGTGTTTGGCTTCGTTCAGCGCCTCTGCCAGCTTGCTGTAGCGACGGGTCAACACCTGGCGCATGGCAGCGTAGTCATCACCGCCGGTAATGCCCTCAATGTTGTAGCGGCGGTATTCCGCGTTTTGCATCTTGTGGTGATGAAACACCACGCACGAGGCCTGTGTGTTTTCGCCGGCTGTGTGCGAAATATCGAAACATTCGATACGCAGTTCATCCAGGGGTTCCACGGCCAGGTCCAGGGCTTCCGCCAAGGCACGCGTGCGGGCCTGCTGTGAACCCTCTTCCGCCAGCAGGCGTGCCAGTTGCAGCGCCGCATTGGTTTGCGCCATGTCCAGCCAGGCGCGGCGTTGCTCACGCGGCTGGTGGATGGCGGATACTTTGACGCCCACTTGCTCGGAGAGTGCCTGCAACAAATCCTTGCCCACAGGGT
>CAIQEX010000550.1 GCA_903870955.1 uncultured beta proteobacterium | reverse complement strand
CCACGGCATAAGACACCAGGCGGGCCATTGGCTTGTGACCAGCGGAAGCCGCCACGGCAGCGTCAGCCAGCACAAAGAAGGCAGCGCCGTCGTTGATACCGGAAGCGTTACCAGCAGTCACCGAACCGCCTTCTTTCTTGAACGCGGGCTTCAGCTTGGCCAGCGATTCCATGGTCGTTTCGGGCTTGCAATGCTCGTCGGTGTCAAACACCACATCGCCCTTGCGGGTTTTCTTGGTGATGGGGACGATTTGCGACTTGAAGCGGCCTTCAGCAATGGCGATACCGGCACGGCGGTGGGATTCCACAGCCAGAGCGTCCTGCTCTTCGCGGGTGATGCCCCACTTGGTGACCAGGTTTTCAGCCGTCACGCCCATGTGGCCGACGCCAAACGGGTCGGTCAGGGTGGAGACCATGGTGTCGGTCATCTTGGTGTCGCCCATGCGAGCGCCGGTGCGCATCGCTGAGGAAAGGTAACCGGCGCGGCTCATGACTTCCACACCGCCGCCGATGCCGTAGTCGCAGTCGTTCAGCAGAATGTTTTGCGCGGTGGTGACGATGGCTTGCAGGCCGGAAGAGCACAGGCGGTTCAGTGCCATGGCCACGGATTCGTTGGACAGACCGGCCTGGATGGAAGCCACGCGTGCAACATAGGGGAAACGGGTTTCCGTGGGGATGGTGTTACCCACCGTCACGTAATTGATGGCCTTGGGGTCCACGCCAGAGCGGGACACGGCTTCTTTCATCACAGTGCCAGCCAGTTCGCAGGGCTCGATGTCAGCCAAGCCTCCGCCGAAAGAACCGATGGCCGAACGGGCAATGCCCAAAACTACTACATCACGATTGCTCATACTGAAAGTCTCCTGGTTACTAGAAATCTATGTCGCCTTATAAGGCTCGTGGCCGGAAATTTTGAACCTGCATCCGTACCACTTCCTTACAGGGCAATAGTCTACCCTTCCGCTTGGAAGCTCCCGGCACGCAGCGTGACGACGAGCGTATCGCGGTATCCGCCGGGCTGAAGTGGCTGGATTGGGGTAGATTCGTGGATCACGCGGGCGTCGTCCAGCAGGAGCAACGACCACGGCTCTGTCAGGGTAAAGCGCTGGCCATTTGGCCCATCGGCATCAAAAACCCGGGTCTCTCCGCCCTTGATGCCCGACCGCGCGACCATAAAAACGGCCACCATGTCCACGCCATCGCGGTGGGCGCCCTCGGGCGTTGGGCGGCCTATGCCGTCTGTCGTGTCGATGCGGAACTGGTGTGCCTCGGCAAACCAGGGCTGCGCGCCCTTCAGGCCTGAGCAAATCCGGCCCAACCAGGCCAGCAAGTGAGACCAGGTCGCCTGCCCCACAAGGCTGGCCTCCATGGGCTCAAAGTGGCGCTCAAGACCGCCATGCAGTGCGTTGTATTCCAGTGGCTGCCAGTGGGCGCGGTGCGCAACCTGCTGAACAGCTTCATCGTTGACGACGAAGCAGCTATGGCGGCGACGGCGGTAACGACCGCCATCGCGCAGGTAATTGTCGGGCGGCAGATCATCCCAGCCAGGGCACCAGGCCATCAAATCGGGCAATGCCACTCCCGCCAGCTGGGCCACTGAGGGGGCACCCAAAACGGCATAGCCCTGGCGCCTGAGAACAGCACCCAGCGCTTGCACTTCGGTGAGCGCGGGCGGGGAAAACGAAAGTGTCATGGGTCCGGTATTTAAGCGATCAAGGCCCAATTATCCGTGGACAGCCAGCGCGCTGGCTGCCGGACGGTTGGCAAATGGGTGACCTGCATCAAGGAATCCGCCAGAACCTGCCGCTATGCTTTGCGGCTTGATTGGAGACACCACCCGATGACAACCGCCACCCTGGACCGCACACCCGTTCAATGGACCCCCACCCTCGGACTGGAAATGCCCGTGATGGACGATACCCACGAGGAATGCGTTGCCTTGCTGGCAGAGGTGGTTTTAGCACCCGACGAGACGCTGCTCTCGCGCTGGGCACTACTCATCGACCACACCCAGGAACACTTTGACCGGGAAGACCAGTGGATGGCGCAAACCGGTTTTGCCGCTGGAAACTGCCATGCCACGCAGCACAACGTCATCCTGCAGGTGATGCGCGAGGGTGGCAAACGCGGGCTGATGGGCGAACTTGATCTGGTACGCCAGATGGCCTATGAACTCGGCCTGTGGCTGGCCAACCATATTCAGAGCATGGACGCCGCGCTGGCTTTGCATTTGCGTTCAGCCGGCTTTGACCCGGTCACCGGCACCGTCAGCAACCCACAGGCCTTTGCGGGCAAGGAAATTCATGATTGCGGCGGCGGCAGTTGCGGCACGTCCGACAGCGAGGCCGAGCAGTCGGTCAGCTGCTAGTTGTAAAGCTGGCATGGACGCCACTCAGCCGGACCTGCGCCACCGTCCGCACGAAGACATTCAGGCGCTGGTCACCGGCACCCTGTTCGTGGCTTTAGGTGTGGTG
>CAIQEX010000549.1 GCA_903870955.1 uncultured beta proteobacterium | reverse complement strand
TCGCTCAACGCGCCATAAACCATCTCTTTTTGTGCTGTGAAGAAGGTGGCAATATCGCCAGTCTTCTTGCTGCCGCCCACGGCCTTGGCACTGGCACTTTCAACCAGCGCTGTTTCCAGATCAAAGCGCTCTGCGTGAGCCAGCGGATGCAGTAGGCATAGCGGCAACGCAATGGCAGAGAGTAGTTTTGTCGCGTTCATCATTGCACTCCAAAGCTGCCAACCAGCACTTTTTCCGCCTTCATCAGGCGGCCGGCCTTGAGCATGCTGTCCTGACTGACCAACCCACTTTCACTCAACTGGATTTCATCCATCAACTTTTGTACTTTTTGCCGCTCCAATACCTTGAGGCCCGGCACCTTGCTGAGGTCAGTAATCACCATGGCGGCAATGCCCTTGGCCAGCGCCGCATAGCTGGCGTCGCCACGGTTGGTAAAGGCTTGCACCGCAATCGTATTGGGTTCGGGTTTTTCGCTGGTCAGGGTGCTTTCCTGCTTCAGTGCCTGCTTGACCTCATCCTGCAATTGCTGGGTCAGCAACAGGGTGAGCAACTGGCCCACACCTCGCGCACGCGCGCTGTCCGGGTCATCGCGGCTGTACTGTTGCAGGTGTTTGACGGCCGCCTCGTTGTCTTTGAGCTCCAGCGCGATTAGGCCCAGGTAGTAGGGCACGATCTTTTCGGTGGGTGACTTCTCCAGCACCGCATTCAACGTCTTGCGTGCACTTTCGAATTGGCCATTTTTGTAGGCTTCCATGCCGTTCTTCAAATCTTCGGCGAGCGCCTGCTTGGCCTGGGTGGCCAACTCAAGTTGGTCGTCTTCTGCCAGAAGCTCGGTTTCGCGTGCCAGGATCAACGGTCGGGTGTCGCCGGACGGCGCCCTGAAGGGTTTGTTGCGCAGCACCGAACGTCCACCGGTGTATTCGACAACCACCTCACCCGAGAGGGCCTTGCCATACAAGCCAGGCAACTCCTTGCAACCGTCAGCACACTGGCGCAGGCGCAAATAGCCGCTGGTCTGGAGAACCAAGCCCATGGACTCCACCACCAGGTACCCCTTACCCGGTAGCACATCCACGCCACCTCGAAGCAACTTCAGTTTACGGTTGGGCGGTGCCGCGATACTGACTTCGCTACCCGCGCGCAGCGTAAGGATGCTGCCATCCTCCAGTGCAATCTGAGCTCGGCCCGTCGCGGCAGCGCGCAGACCAAATGCGCCCTCCAGGGCGTCCCCTCGCTGCAGGGTTGTGGCCTGATCAGCTTGCAACTTTTGCACTTGTCCGGTAATGGACAGCACCTGTCCACCCCCCGCCAGAGCTGACGAAGCCCATGCCATGCCGAGCAAGGAAATCAATAAGCGACCCATGTTCATAGTCCCTAAAAAAGGTAGCGTGCATGCAGACCCACCAGAGTGCGGCGATAAGCATACAAGCCCTGGTTGGAGGCGTTGTCGGTAACCTGCATATCGGCACGCAGCATCCAACTGCGCGACCACAAATAGTTGACACCGGCATCGAGCGAAACCAGATCATCTGCCCGCTTGGAGCCGAATCCAAGGTCCACCGCCACATGCCGGACCTGCTGAAAAGAAAGCCCCACGCTTAAGGCCACACGCTCGCTTGGGTTGGCTGCCAGTGTCAGTTTGGTGGTCAGCAAGTCGCGACTCAGGTCCTCGCGCATGCGCTGGTTGGATTCATGCGCCAGCGTGAGTTGCATTCCCACTGTCGGGTGCCAGGCCAGCTGCATGGTTTTCTGCAGGCCGCCGCCCAAGGTCAGCATATGCGAGTCCCGATTTTCATTGGTCATCGCATGGGCCAACTCGGCATATTGCGCCACGCTGGTTGCCGCATAGCCATCGCCCAGGCTATATTGCCCCTCCCCCGTGAGCGACAGGGTGTTGCGGTACTTGTCGCCTTTCACCATCAAGTGCCCTTCAGACGCGGTCATGCGATAAAGGCCCGTGCCTTTTTGCAACGAGAAGCCGGTATACGCACCCAGGTTAGTGGTGTCATAGGCATGGGCGTCCTGGTTGCTCTTCTGGTCAAAGTCGACTCCGGCGAATACGGCCAGACTGGAATCCACTCGCTTGATCCATTGGGTTCCGCCAGAGATTTGGGCAAAGGCGCTGGCGGTTTCCATGGAGGCCGCATCGGGCACCAGGGGACCCGTGTTCGGTATGTCGATTTGGCTGTTAAAGGTACCCGCATTGGTATTGTTGTCGTGACCCAGTCCGACTTCAAAATACGATCGTGAGGTAGCCCGGGATGTAATCACTTCCCGCGTTTGCATGGCATCCAGGTATTTCTGAATATTGACTTGCACTTCCTTGGGTGGGTTGTAGCGCAGCACGAATTCAAATTCCCGTCGGGCGCGCAAATAGTCGCCCAGTTCGTAATAGCCCTTGGCCAGTTCCAGTCGGGCACGGTCATTGGCCGGCACAACCACCAGATGCCGCTCCAGCGCCAACACACCCTGTGGATAGTGGCCGGAATTCACCGAGGCCACGCCCAGCAAAAAGTCAAAGTGCGGGCTGCCCTGGAGCGCATTTTGCTCATTGGCCAGTTTGAATGCGGCCTCAAATTGCCCGGCATCCACCATGCGCCGCAATTCGTTCATCGGATCGCCTGCAGCCAGTGTGGCTGTGGCAAGTCCTAGCAGGCAACTGGCAAGGCCTGCCTTTTTAAGGAGAAATGGAATCATGCGAGAGGTCCAAAAAAGTGGGGCGTTTCTATTCATTGCTGCCCGCCGGATTGAGCAGCGCAGGGGCCATCGATTCATGCCACTGCAAGACAGGTTGATTGCGCAGAACCGGCAAGACCACTGAAGAATCGCCCAAGGCCGTCTGGGCCAATTGCTGAGCCAGACGCCTGACTTCATCGAGGTCACGTGAAATCTGGGCGACCCGGCGCGTTGGATCGAATGGAACGAAGGCTGGTGCAGCCAGGTGCGCCACCAAATCGGTCTGTTGGTTCGTCAACTCGTTTTGGGTCTGGGCCTGTTGTCCCGGATTCAACTCCACGAATAGCGCGGTTTTCGCTGCTTCAGGGGTGACGCTCGTCTGCTCAGCGGGCTTGGGCAACACGATCAGATAGCCGTCTTCCCGATTGATGTCGTAATTGCTATCCGCACCGACGGCAAACAACGCGTTTGATGGTTTCAGTTTGAGCGTAAATACTTGGCCACCGTTCGCGGCTGCAGAGCCTGTTGGCGCCTCGACTGCAACCGACTGCAGTGCATCCCCGTTCACCAGACCGCTCAAGCCGACTGAGTAAGTAAAGGGGCTGGGATCGCTTTCTCCTGCCAAACGCACCACATTATTGGCACTCAACTGCAGTGGGCGCGGCGTAACGGACAGGTTGCCGTTGACTGACGGGCCGAAATCATAGTTGTCCGCTGCCAGGCTGCCGACATTGGGTGTGATGGCGTAGTTGGACACTGCACTGGCTTGCGTTGCCAGACTGGTGCCGCCGCCACTGCCACTGACGCCGGCGTTGCTCAAGGTTTCACCATTCACGAAGCCGGACAGACTCACCGTAAAGGCAGGATTGGTGTCTCCATAAACACGGGTTTTGTTGTCGGCCGTCAGCGTCAGCGTTGCCTTGGTTATATCGGCCGTGGCATTGGGAATGGAAACACGGTAGTTGCCCGCATCTGCGCCGGATGTGCTGGCACCCGATACCAGCAGGGTCTTGCCTGTTCCTGCATTCTTGTCGGCAAAGGCCACGGCCAGATTGTTCAGGTTGACGGCAAAGTCATCGCCACTGACGATGCCACCGCTCAGCGCCGGAGTGCCGCTCAGCAACTTGGTGGCGCTGGTGGTGCCATCGTAGACCTTGTTTTCTGCGCCGACTCCGGTCACTGTGAGCAGTTTGGGAGTGATGTCAGCGGTGACGCTCAGCACGGTCTGGTAGTTAGCCGCATCGGTGCCGCTGAGCACATTGCCGGTGACACGCACGGTTTTGCCAAGGCCGGCATTTTTGTCCAGGAAGGCAAATTGAATGCTGCTCAAGTCGGCAGTCACCTGGTCGCCCGCAACCAGTTCCAGGCCGATGCTGGGGGTGCCGGTTGCGCTGGCGCCGGTATTACCGTCATAAACCTTGTTGGCTGCAGTCAAGCCGGACACGCTCAGCGCCTTGGGTGTGACAGCGAAATGCAGGCTATTCAGGCTGTAGTTTTGGGCGTCTGCACCGTTGAGCAGCAATGGAACATTGATCAGTTTGTCGGTGCCCACATTCTTGTCGGCCATGACCACTGCGCCGCTAAGCCCCAGCACATCACCGGTCACCAGACCATTGAAAGCCAAACTGGCTGTCGGTATGGAAATGCTGCCGTCATACACCTTGCTGCCAGTCGCTCCAATGGCTTTGGCGGTGATGCTGGCGGTGCTCGAAATGTCTGTCGTGGCGTAGGCGTAGTTAAGCGCATCTGTGCCGCTCACTTGGAGGCCTGAAATGGTGACGGACTTGTTGATGCCCGCATTCTTGTCGACAAATGTGCCAGTGGCCGAGACGCTGATGGCGTCGCCGCTGATGCGGTCATCCAGCACGGCGGACGAGACGGTGCCGTCATACACCTTGTCTTGCGCCGAGAAATGCAGGTCGCGCTGGCTGATGCTGGCCGTAGCGTTGGGTATGGAGACCCGGTAATTGCCTGCATCCGCGCCGCCCATGCTGGCACCGCTGACCACCAGGGCCTTGGCCGTACCTGCGTTTTTGTCGGCAAAGGCCACGCTAATGTTGGAGAGGTCCACCGTGAATGCGTCGCCAGAAATGATGCTGCCGCTCAGCGCAGGTGTGCCGTTTACTAACCGGGTTGCGGTGGTGGTGCCGTCGTAGACCTTGTCTTGTGCGCCCAAGCCGGTCACCGTGAGCAGTTTGGGGGTGATGTCGGCGGTGGCACTCAATACCGTTTGGTAGTTGGCCGCATCGGAGCCACTGAGCACGTTGCCGGTCACGCGCACGGTTTTGGCAAGCCCTGCGTTTTTGTCCAAAAAGGCAAACTGCACTGCGCTCAGGTCGGCTGTGACCTGGTCACCGGTGATGAGTTCAAGGCCTATGGTGGGTGTACCCGTCGCGATGGCACTGGTGCTGCCGTCGTAGACCTTGTTTGCAACCGACAGACCCGAGACCGTGAGGGTCTTGGGTGTCACGTCGTAGCGCAGGTTGTTGAGCACGTAGTTGGGCGCATCGATACCCGAAAGCAGCAAGGAGCCGCTCAAGGCCTTGTTGGTTCCAACATTCTTGGTAGCCAGGGTCATGCCACCATCCAAGGCCACCGTATCTCCTGACACTACGCCGTTAAAAGTCAACGTGGACGGCTGCAGCGCGGTGCTGCCGTCGTACACGCGGCTACCTGTCACAGCCAGGGTCTTGGGCGCGATGTTCGCCGTGCTGTGCAGTGTGGTGCCAGCCAGGCTGTAGTTGAGCGCGTCCGTGCCACCCACCGCCAACCCGGTGATGTTGACGACCTTATTGGCACCGGCATTTTTGTCAGCAAATACGGCGCTGTCATTGAAGCTCAGCACATCACCCAGAACGCGGTTGTCGCTCAGGGTCACGCTGGCGCTGGTGCTGCCGTCATAGGTTTTGTTGGCGGCAGTAGCGCTCACTACCAGGCTGCGTGCGGTGATGCTGGCAGTGGTGTTGAGCAGCGGATCGTAGTTAGCGGCATCCGCGCCGGTGAGCAGGTTGCCGGTAACGTGCAGGGCCTTGTTGGTACCCACGTTCTTGTCGGCAAACTGCACGGCAAAGTTGCCAGAATTCAGAGCCACCACGTCACCGCTGATAAAGGAAGCGGTGATATCGGGAATGCCTGAAACCGTGGCACTGGTGTTGCCGTCGTACACCTTGCTGTCCGGGGTGAGGCCGCGCACATCCACGGTCTTCTTAAAGATGGTGGCTGTGCCCACGCTGCTGACCACGCTGTAGTTGGCGCTGGCGGCGCCGGTCAGCAGTACGCCGCTGACAGTCACCGCCTTATTGGCGCCAGCGTTCTTGTTGGCAAAGGTGGCAATGGCATTGGAGACATCGGCGTTGACGTCATCTCCCGCGATCAAGCCGGCGGCGAGCGAGAAGGTGCCGCTGAAGTTGGCTGCCACGGTGCCATCATAAATTTTGTCGGCCACCGTGAGGTTGCTGAAGTTCAAGGCCCGCACCGTGATGTTGGCGCTGGTGGTTGCGGATGCTCGAGCGAGTCCGAAGGATCCTGCGACACCTCTGAAAAATCATCCGATGAAAAAGGCGGATGCGGTCAAGGTGGTTGTGGCTGCAGTCACTAAGCC
>CAIQEX010000548.1 GCA_903870955.1 uncultured beta proteobacterium | reverse complement strand
GCCTTCTTTGCTCATCAGGTAGTCCACCGCGGGAATGGCTTGCTGGTTGGGTGCAGCACCAGTGTAGAACACGTTCTTGCTCAGCTCTTCGCCTTCGTATTGCACGGGGTAGAACAGCAGGCCGTTCAATTCCTCAACCACGGGCAGCACGGATTTGCGCGACACCGAGGTCCAGCAACCGAAGATGACCGAGACCTTGTCCTGCGTCAGCAACTGCTTGGTCTTTTCAGCAAACAGGGGCCAGTTGGAAGCCGGGTCAACCACCACGGGTTCGAGCTTCTTGCCCAGCACGCCACCCTTGGCGTTGATCTCGTCAATGGCCATCAACACGGTGTCTTTCAACACGGTTTCAGAAATAGCCATGGTGCCTGAGAGGCTGTGCAGAATGCCGACCTTGATGGTGTCTGCGGCGTAAGAAGGCACGGCGGCCAGGGTCGTGAGGGCGACGGCAGCGGTCAGTGCCTTAAGGGTGAATCGACGTTGCATAGTGTTTGCTCCGGGGTGTTGATAAACAATTCAGTGGTCGCCAGCCCTTGGTCCACAGCGCAGGCTGGCGATGGGTCCAATGTAGAAACTCCAGCGCGATCGGGGAATACGCCAAGTGGCGTATGTTGCAGTGCGGCACACATGCGCAATGACCTTGAACGACGACAGGTTGAACACTCATTCGTACGTAACAAAGTGCGATACTAATGGAAAATTAGTCCACTCGTTGGGCATCATCAGGAGCAAACCTTATGTCAAGTCAGTCCCCATCCAGAATCTGGGTGCAACTGCTCAAGGTCATTGCCGCGGCACTGGTAGCGGTATGGGTCCTGGTGATCGTCTGGCAGGGATATACGTCACGGGCAGCCGCGTTGGAACAGGCAAAAGACTTCTCTTTGAGCATGCACAACGCCACCATGGCAGGCCTCACCGGCATGATGGTTACCGGCACAGTCGGACAGCGCGACGTTTTCCTCGACCAGATCAAACAGCTCGGCTCCATACGTGACGTTCGGGTGCTGCGCGGCGATAACGTCAGCAAGCTTTTTGGCCCCGGCAACTCCAAGAGCGAGGCCACACCCGACGCCTTGGAAATGCAGGTGTTGCAAAACGGCAAGGAGACCATCGAGGTTCAAAACGACACCAGTGGCGAATACCTGCGCACCGTGCGTCCCGTAATCGCCATGAAGAATTCGCTGGGCAAAGACTGCACCGTGTGCCATCTGGTGCCCGAGGGCACGGTCCTGGGTGCAGTGAGCATGAAGGTCTCGCTGGACAAGGTCAACGCCGGGCTGGCGGACCAACGACTCAAATCCATATTGGCGGCCTTTCTGACCAGCATTCCCGTGCTCTTGCTGATCTACCCGTTTATCCACAAGGTGGTAACCCGCCCGTTGGGACAGGGCGTGCAAGTGGCACGGGGGATTGCTGCGGGCGACCTGAGCCAGACCATCAACGTGGACTCCAGCAACGAGGTCGGTGAATTGCAGCGCGCCCTGCAGGAGATGAACCAGGGCCTGATCCACATCGTGAACCAGGTGCGCGCCGGCACCGACACCATCTTCAGCGCCTCCCGCGACATCGCCAATGGCAATATGGACCTGTCGCACCGCACCGAAACACAGGCCGGTGCATTGGAGAACACCGCATCCAGCATGCAAAGCCTGACCGAGGCCGTCAACCAGACCGCGGATGACGCGCGACGTGCCAACCAACTCGCCCAATCGGCCTCTGAGGTGGCCTTGCGGGGCGGCACGGTGGTCTCCGAAGTGGTGAATACGATGGAGTCCATCAACCAGTCGTCACGCAAGATCGTGGACATCATTGGCGTCATCGATGGCATCGCCTTCCAGACCAATATCCTGGCGCTGAATGCCGCCGTGGAAGCCGCACGCGCGGGGGAACAGGGTCGTGGCTTTGCCGTGGTGGCGTCCGAAGTGCGCAGCCTCGCCAAACGTTCTGCCGATGCCGCCAAAGAGATCAAGCAGTTGATTGATGACTCGGTCGCCAAGGTGGACGCCGGTGGCACGCTGGTCAATCAGGCCGGTGCCACCATGAGCGAAATTGTGGAAAGCATCCGCCATGTGACCGACATCATGGGCAACATTGCCAATGCCAGCATGGCACAGACCGAAGGCATCGCCAGGGTCAACGGTGCCGTCGCGGAAATGAACCAGGCGACTCAGCAAAACGCCGCCTTGGTCGAGCAGGCCGCCGCTGCGGCGCAGTCACTGCAAGACCAGGCAGCGCATCTGGAGGACGTGGTCAGCACGTTCAAGACGACGGTTTAGTTGGCCGCCTTCTCTTGGAGGTAAACCTTGAGCAATGTAGACGAACTTGAATTGGAAGACCTGCAGGCGTTGCGCGCAAGGCGCCTGTTCCAAATTTCGAGTCTCGCTTTGTTCGCCCTGAGCATCGCGGCGTCCGTCTACTTCGTGAATGCAAAGTGGAACATATTCTTCACCTTGCTGAGCGGCATGGTGATGATGCTGCTGTGTCAAAGACTAAGCCGTTTGGGAAAGACCGATTGGGGCAACGTGACGTTGCTGACATCCATCTTTACGATGATGTCGGTCCTGATGTGGTCAAACGAAGGCTTGAAGGATGTGGCGTTTCTGTCATTTCCAGTGATCCTCATCATGGCCGGCCTGCTCGTCAAGGCGTGGCAGTTCTTTTCCATTTTGGCGGCCATGTTGGTCTACATGGCATTTCTAACGCTTGCCACGATCGAATGGAATATGCGCAGCAACACCGAGTTGAGTACGCCACTGGCGCTGTGGCGGGATGGCAGCATCATCCTGACCACCAGTGCCATTGCGATCTGGCTCATTGTGAGCGACCTTCGACAAGCGCTAACCCGGGTTCAGCAACAGATTGCCAAAGCCAGAGAATCGCAGAAGCATTTGACCTACCTCTCGCAGCACGACATTCTGACCGGGCTACCGAACCGGACCTTGGGGCGGGACCGCATCGAGCAAGCGATTGTGCAGGCCCAACGGCATAACAACACGGTTGCACTCCTGTTCATTGATCTGGACAATTTCAAAGAGGTCAACGACTCGATGGGCCACACAGCAGGTGACGAATACCTGATAGAGGTATCGCGGCGCCTTCGTCTGGCCGTACGCAAATCGGATGTGGTGTGCCGCCATGGTGGCGATGAATTTGTGGTCGGCATTGTGGAAGTTTCCAACGCCGAGGATGCCGCGCGTGCCGCCAACAACATCATGGAACAACTGCGGCAGCCTCTGGTTCTGCGTGAAGCCGAGTTGGTGGCCACCTGCTCTATTGGCGTCGCCGTTTTTCCCCAGGACGCGTCGAACTATGAGGACTTGCTGCGAAAGGCCGACATCGCAATGTACCAAGCCAAGGACTCCGGCCGAAACGATAGCCGCTTCTTTGACGAGGCGATGAATGTCAACATTCAAAAGAACCTGCAACTACACGCCCAAATGCGCAGCGCGCTGCTGCACAACGAATTTTTGCTCCACTTTCAACCGGTGATCAGTTTGCAAACGGGGGACTTGATCGGGGCCGAAGCGCTGATTCGCTGGATGCATCCATTGCAAGGCATGATTTCTCCGGGGCTGTTTATTTCTGCCGCAGAAAAGTCGGGAATCATCGTCGAGATCGGATCCTGGGTGGTTCAGGAAGCGTGTCGACAAATGGCCGCTTGGCAAAAGCAGGGGTTGCCGGAATTTGTACTGGCCATCAATCTCTCACCTCTGCAGTTTCGCAAGGGCGATATCGTGGCTGTCGTGGCCCAGGCCCTGAATGAATCGGGTCTGGACCCCCGCCTGCTGGAGCTTGAAATTACCGAGTCGGCACTGATCCACGACACAGAAAAGTTTGTCGTCATGCTGCGCAGCCTGAAGGCGCTTGGCGTGAAGATCGCCATCGACGATTTCGGCACGGGCTATTCCAACCTGACTTATTTGCAGCGCTTTAAGGTCGACAAACTCAAGATTGACCAGTCTTTTGTCATGCGACTTCTGGACGGAACCCAGGAGAAGGCCATCGTTCGCGCCATCATTCAAATGGCCCATAGCCTGGAACTCACGACCACCGCAGAGGGCATTGAGGAACAGGCGATTTACGACCTGCTGCACGAATTTGGATGCCAGTGCGGCCAGGGTTATCTAATTGCGCGCCCCATGTCAGCCGACAACTTTGTGCAGTTTGTTAACCAGCGCTAGTGATCGATACCCACTGCGGGCCGCAAGGCGTAGACGCCTCACATGCGTGCTGCCTTAGCGACTCGCCAGCCAAGGGTGCAGCGCATCGGCCGGCAACGGGCATGCATAGAAATAGCCTTGGCCTTCCTGGCAACCCAGGGCATGCAACGCATCGGCCTGCTCGGCTTTCTCCACCCCTTCAGCGATCAATTCCAGCTTGAGTGAGCGGCCAATATCGATGATGGATTTGGCAACGCCTTCGGTCACGCCCAAATCATCTACAAAGGACTTGTCGATTTTTAGCCGGTCCAGCGGAAGGCGCCCCAGAATACTCAAGGAGGAATAGCCGGTTCCGAAATCGTCAATGGCGATGGTGACACCCGCACTTTTCAGTTCGTGCAACACACTCAACACGAAGTCCAAATCTTCCGCGGCCATGGACTCGGTAATTTCCAGTTCAAGGTTGACCGCCGAGACACCTGAATCAACCAGCGCACGCTTGACCGTTTGTACAAATCGCGGATCACGAAACTGCGCTTGCGACACGTTGACTGACATTCGAAAATCGGCAAAACCCGCCTCGTTGAGTTTCTTCAATTGGTGGCAGGCCGAACGCAAGACAAACTCACCAATCGTGACCATCAGGCCCGACTTTTCAGCCACTGGAATAAACAGATCCGGCGGAACAAATAGACCTTCTTCGCTGCGCCAGCGCAGCAAGGCCTCTGCACCTACGATGCTGCGGTCCGCCAGACGAACCTGCGGTTGATAGACAACGAACAGACGGTCAGCCTCGAAGGCTTCTCTCAATCGGCGCAGAAGCGCGCTGCGCTCCGCCGCATCCGTCCCCATCTCGTCGTTGTAGTACACGCTTGCACCACGGTACTGCGACTTGGCGAGCTTCAAGGCGACATGGGCTTGCTTGAGAACTTCGGCGCCGTCACTATTGCCGGAGTCGAGTCTGACCAGACCACAGGTGGCAGAAACCGTAACCATCTGCTGCTGCACCTTCAGGATGGCCGCAGTACAACCGGCCAATGCCTGCGGATTGACGAACTCGTCCCTGCCAACCAATGCAAAGGCGTCACCTGAAATACGACCCAGATCCACTTCACTGCCGACTTGATCGATAAGCCGCGCCACAAATGCCTTCAGCAAGGCATCGCCAAACGCATGGCCAAACATGGTGATGTCCCCGGCGAAGTCATCCAGATCAATCACCGCCAAGGTAATGCCTGGCGACCCCTGCATGCGGGCTTGAAGCAAATCCAGAAATCGGTTGCGATTGGCCACGCCCAATAGCTGGTCTGTATAGGCCAGGCTGAACATGCGTTCGTGCAGCAATATGTTTTCCAGACCCACGGTCATGCTGGAACAAAACGCCTGAATCAGTTGTTGATCGATTTCCTTCAGTGGCACGGTATCGACAAACGCGACCAGCGACTGGCCATTGGTTGCCGGGAAATACAGGACGGTGCAAGCATCAAATATGTTGGCACGGTAGTCCAGGCTCTTCTTGATGACCTGGCCAATCGCGCTGCCCTCGAGTTGGGCCACGCTTTTGCCCACCAGGGGAGCGTGAATTCCCGTTGCAACAATGATGGTTGCATCACCGCCCCGTTGCTCCTCCACCTTGGCGCACACGATTCCGTCAGGTTTGATTTGCAGGAGCGCGCACAACTGCGTAATCAGGCCTTCTGAGAACTTGTGCAGGCCACGGGCCCGGCTAAGTTCTGTGCTTGCGTGCACGACAACTTCCAGGCCCCTGCGCGTCTCTGCCATGGAATGCAGGTGCTGGTAAGTCCGAATCGCACCGGACAACGTGGTGTAGAGGCGTACCTGGGTTAGCTCGGTCTTGGTTCGGTAATCATTAATTTCATATTGCCGAATGGTTTCGATCTCGGGCGCGAAACCCGGTTGCCCGGTGCGCAAAATGATCTGCACGATGGACCGACCCAATTCACCTCGGATTTGATTCACCAGCTTCAGGCCCGCATCGTCGGTTTCCATCACCACGTCCAGCATGATGACGGCAATATCTTCCCGTTCGGCTACAAACTCTCGCGCTTGCATGGCGGTATACGCATGCAAAAAGTGCAGGGGATGGCCACAAATATAAATACCCTGCATGCTGTGAAGAGTGGCACTGTGCACGTCCGGATCATCATCCACCATCAGAATGATCCAAGGCGCAACGGAGGGCTCGATTTCCATATTTGCCGGTTCGTCGGCAAATTCGACCAAGTCCGCGGACTGTTCTTCCGCGTCACCTCGTGCAGATGGATGGGTGGTGCTCATAAATTCTGGTTATGGTCAGCTACATGGTACAAGCAAACTCACAATAACGTACAGGCACTATTTATACGGCCCCTACCCAGCAACGGCAAACCTATGAATCGAGGCTATTGCAGAAAATATCAATTCACTCGCTTGCCGCAGTCATGGGTATTTCAATCGTGCATTTAAAGCCTTTGCCTGGCGCGCTATCGACCGCAATAGAACCACCCAGTGTCGTGGTCACCAGGTTGTACACCACGAACATCCCCAGACCACTGCCGCCTTTACCCAACTTGGTGGTGAAGAAGGGATCGAATATTTTTGCCAGAATTGCGGCCTCCATTCCATTGCCATCGTCCGTGTAAATCAGGACCAGATTCTGAAAATGGGTTCTGCATTCAATGTGCATCTGTCCTGCAGATATATCTTCAAAGGCGTGGATTAGCGAGTTATTTATCAGATTGGTGATGACTTGCTCCAGCGCACCGGCGTCGGTGTGCATGGCAAGTCCCTCGGTCACGGTATAGGTGAAACGGTGGCTTTGGCGTTTGAGCACCGGTTGCAATAGAACCTCAATCCTGTGCATCTGGCCTTCCAACAGAAAACTGGAAAGCTTTCGCATGCCACGTTGCACCGCTGCATCTTTGAAGTCCTGCACCAGTTCTACGGAACGCATCAAATTGTTGTAGACCAGATCGGCACCGGTCTCGAGTTCACTCAGAAACTGTTCCAGGGCTTTGCGTGTCAACCCGCTTTGTCCCGTTGCCCTGAACGCTCGCACGCGGGATTGAATGCTGGACGCTACCAGTTGGGCATTGCCCAAGGGTGTATTGATTTCGTGGGCGATTCCGGCGACGAGGCGTCCCATGGAGGCGAGCTTCTCACTCTGCACGAGTTTTTCTTGCGTTGCACGCAGACTCTCGAGCGCCTGCTTCAGTTCGGTGGTCCGTTCCTCAACTTTAGCTTCCAACTCCTGTTTGGCACCCTTCTCCACGTGCAGAACTTTCAGCTCAGCGTTTTTACGCTCGGTGATATCGAGCCGAAAACCAATAATGCAGCCATTGGGGGTCTTGCGATCCCATATCAGTAACCAGGTGCCATCGTGGTTCAGATACTCTTCATCGACACCCGAGGGATTTGCGTGGTGCGCAATACGCGCTGCCACATATTCATCTTCAGTCAATTGTTTGACCCGGTCGTGCCGGTAGCGGTAGAAGGCACGCGCTATCAACGCATAGGGCATTCCGATTTGAAACAGGTGGCCGACCTCAGGATACATTTCGCGCATTCTCTGGTTGCAGAACAGAAGGCGGTCCTGTGGGTCGTAGATCGATATGCCGGGTTGCAGATAGTCGAGGCTGCCCTGAAGCAGACGAACGTACTCCAACTCGGTCCACAGCGTCTGCCCCAACTCTTTGGGCCATTCAATCCCGTCGTTCAATGCCATGCTCCCAGTACATACGATCCAATCCGCTCAGAATCGCACCCTTGCTGTGACGTGCTCGCGGCAGAGTCCTATCCGTCTGACCGACTCAAGACCGGCGCTTGAGGTCTCGCAGCATGAACAGGTACAGCCCTTCGACTTTGTCGCGCGCCCAGGGCGTTTTACGCAGAAACTTCAGGCTGGAGGCCACGCTTGGATCCAAGGTGAAACAGCGCACCGGGATGCGCTCTGCCAGCCCCGCCCAACCATAGCCCTCCACGAGCGCCAGAATAATGGCTTCCAGAGTCAGCCCGTGCAGCGGGTTGCGGGGTTGGACTTTGGGTGCTTCGGTCATTAGTGCGTGGTGGGTCAATAGTCAATAGGGCTTGAAGTTACCACTTCCGCGCACCGGTGCGGGCCTTACTGCGCTGGTCAGGCGCGGTGCCGCTGTGCGCCGTTCGTCAGCCAGGCTGCGGCGGCTGGGCGCTGCGACGGCAGCCACCGCGCCGGTTTTGAAAAAGGCAATACTTTGCTGCAACTGGTCGGCCTGCCCAGACAACTCTTCGCTGGTCGCTGCAAGCTCTTCGGATGCCGATGCGTTTTGCTGTGTGGCCTTGCTGAGTTGCCCCATAGCGCCGCCAATCTGCACCACCGATTCGCTCTGCTCAGAGCTTGCCGCAGCGATCTCTTGCACCAGTTCACTGGTCTTCTGGATGCTGGGCACAATTTCGTCCAACAGCTTTCCAGCCCGCTCGGCCGTCGCCACACTGTTGCTGGCCAGATCACCGATTTCCTTGGCGGCGAGTTGGCTGCGTTCGGCCAACTTGCGCACCTCGGCTGCCACCACGGCAAAGCCTTTGCCATGCTCACCGGCGCGCGCGGCTTCAATCGCAGCATTCAGAGCCAACAGGTTGGTCTGGTAGGCGATGTCGTCAACAATGCCAATCTTGGTCGCAATCTGCTTCATGGCGGTCACCGTCTGGCTCACAGCCGAGCCCCCATCCGCGGCCTCTTTGTTGGTCTTGGAGGCCATGCCATCGGTAACCCGGGCGTTGTCACTGTTCTGGGCTATGGAAGCGGACATGACGTCGATGCTGGCAGTCGTCTGCTCGACACTGGCCGCTTGTTCGCTGGCGGCCTGTGAAAGTGATTGCGCAGTGGCGCTGACCTGACTTGCCGCACCCGTCAGTGCATCCGATGCATCACGCACCTCGCTGATGACTCGGGTCAGATTTTCAGCGGTGGAGTTGGCGCTGGCCTTGACCTGTCCAAACAGGCCCGCATAGTCCCGCGTGATGCGGTGCGTCAGATCGCCATCGGCCAGAGCCGCCAAAGCCTTGGCCGTGTCACTCATCACACCTTCACTAACGTCCAGCAACTGGTTCATGGCCGTGGCCAAGTTGACAAAGAAGCCCGTCTTGCCAGCCATGTCAACTCGACCGCTCAAGTCGCCG
>CAIQEX010000547.1 GCA_903870955.1 uncultured beta proteobacterium | reverse complement strand
GCCACTTCCTTGGCTGAAGCACCGCCGGAGTAATTGACCATGCCCTTCCAGAAACTGCCTGCACCCACGGCTCCGGGCATCAGGTCGGAACCGTCAAAACGGAAGGTGGTGGCACCCAACAAAATCTCGCCCTGCTTCTTGAGTGCTGGCGTCTTGTACTTGGCCAGGTCGACACCCTTGTGTGGTGTCAGGAAGCCACCTTCAGCCATCCAGATTTCATGTGCTTGCGGATGTTGCAGGTATTCCATGAAAGCCTGAGCACCCTTGCTGTCCTTGGTGATGGTCATGATCGTGCCGCCGCCCAAGACCGGGTTGCCCAGCTTCTTGCTGGCAAACGATGGGAAGTAGAAGAAGTCTGCATCGCTGGCCTTACCTTCAGGGAAAAAGGCCGGGATGAAGCTGGCCTGGCGGTGCATGTAGCACTTGGGTGGCGAGCCGAACAATCCCTTGGGGCTGTCCTTGAAGCTCACGGTCGCCACAGCCTTGGCGCCGCCGTCTACGTAGGCATCATTCTTGGCAAACCAGCCATAGGCTTCGATAGCGTCAATGACACGCTTGTCATTGAACTTGACCGTGTTGTTGACCCAGCCGTCATACACCTCAGGCGATTGGGTGCGCAACATCATGTCTTCCACCCAGTCGGTGGCGGGCCAGCCGGTGGCTGCATCGCTGCCCAGGCCGATACACCAGGGCTTGCCGCCATCGGCTGCAATTTTCTTGGTCAGGGCTTGCAGGTCTTCCATGGTCTTGGGCACTTTGTAGCCCTTTTCCTTGAAATTCTCGGGGATGTACCAGACCAGGCTCTTCACATTGACGTTATAGAAAAGGCCATAAAACTCTTCCTTGCCCGCCTTGTTCTTGTAGGTGCCCAGATCAGCCCATGACTTGCCGGCGGCGTAGTTCTTCTTGACCCATTCCTGCGCCTTGGAGCCCAGCGGTGTCAGGCCGCCAATGGCAGCCATGTTGGCGGCCAGACCGGGTTGCGGAAATACCGAGATGTTGGTGGGTGAACCCGCCTTGATGTCGATGACGATCTGCTGCTCAGAGCTTTGTGAGCAGGAGTGCTTGACTGTTGCGCCAGTCGCTGCTTCAAAGTTGGCTACTACCTTTTTGAACATGCCCTCTTCGGCACCCGTCCAAGGGCAGGTGACGGTGATCACCTCACCCTTGAGGTTAGGCCCCTTGTAGTCGGCCGCCATGGAAGGCGTGACCACTGAACCCAAAGCCAGCAGTGCGCCAGCAGCGATTACGGTTTTCTTGAACATACGCGTCGTCTCCTAAAAATACTTGGCGGCCTATCCGCAAAGCAGAACTCAAATCAAATGCTTTTTCCGTCAGCGTCGAAGCGGTACAGATGCTCCGGCGCAAACGCCAACTCGATGCTCTGCCCGGGCTCCAGCGGCAAGGTGCCGTCCATGCGGGCAGTGATGTCGCCCAACACACTGGAAGTCACATAGGCAAAGGTTTCATTACCCAGTTTTTCAGAGTGCTTGAGCGTGCCCTGAATCGGGCCCCCAGCTTGCACTTTGAGATTTTCCGGACGCAGGCCCACGGTAGTGGCGCCGCGCTGGGCCGCAAAGTCACCGGTGATGAAGTTCATATGCGGTGAGCCAATGAAACCGGCCACAAACAGGCTGGCGGGCTTGTTGTACAGATCCAGCGGACGGCCGACCTGCTCGACCCGGCCCTTGTTCAGCACCACAATCTTGTCGGCCAACGTCATGGCCTCAACCTGGTCGTGCGTCACATAAATCATGGTGGCGCCCAGGCTGCGGTGCAGCGTGGCCAACTCGACCCGCATCTTGGTGCGCAGCGCGGCGTCCAGATTGCTCAGGGGTTCGTCAAACAAAAATACTTTAGGGTTGCGCACGATGGCGCGGCCAATAGCGACCCGCTGGCGCTGCCCGCCTGACAGAGCTTTGGGCAGACGCTGCAGGTATTCGCGCAATTGCAGGATGTCGGCGGCGGCATTGACGCGCTTTTCGATTTCTTCCTTCGGCACCTTGGCAATCTTGAGCGCAAAGGCCATGTTGTCGAACACCGTTTTGTGCGGGTACAGCGCATAGCTTTGAAAAACCATGGCCACACCACGTTCACTGGGCGGCAGGTCGTTGACGGATTCGCCGCCAATTTTCAAGGTGCCGCCAGAGATCTCCTCCAGCCCGGCAATCATGCGCAACAGAGTGGTCTTGCCACAGCCCGAAGGCCCGACAAACACCGTGAACTCGCCGGGCTCAATATCCAGATCCACGCCATGAATGACATGCACTTTGCCGTAGCTTTTCTGGATTCCGCGCAGGCGGACATCGGACTGACTCATGGAATAGGCTCCTGTTGGGGAAGCCTGAAGCGACTTCCAAAAACGTTTTTGATTGTGCCAAAAACGTTTTTGGAGGGTATTAGGGGTTTCCCTATGACTGGTGCTTTTCCCTGCGGGGCGGTTTTTTACTCCCCCATTTTTTTTACTCCCCCATCCCCCAACCCCTTACCCCCCGTCGGGATAAGGGGAGCTTTAAAGCGGACAGCCAATTTGGTGGCGTCGCTTCGGCAAGGGCCTTACTGGGGTCGGTTTGTTAGCCTTTGTGCTTGGCGTGCGACTGGGGTTGGCTGGCGGATTCGATTGGGCAAAACATCGCGCCGACTTGGACCTTGATGGAGGAGAAATTCAAACCAGTTCAGTTCAGATTACTTCACCGCTTCCCAAACGTCTCCGGCGCTCGGAACTAGCGTAGTGAGATGTAAGCCCATAAAAAGTGTTGGCAACGCCCCGCCATTAATTCCGTATTCGGCGCGCAGAAGCCAAATTGGCGGTCCGAATTAAGCGCCCCTTATCCCGACGGGGGGTAAGGGGTTGGGGGATGGGGGAGTAAAAAAGGTATGGGAAAGTAAAAAAGACCCCCCAGGAAGAAAAGCCTCCCCCAAAAAAGGAACCAAAGAATTAATAAGGCAACCGCAACCGATCAAACCCAATCCGTCCACTAGCCGCCGTAATCCGAGCCAACCGCTCAGCATGCTCCGCCCTCACCCAATCCCATCGAAACCGCCACGTCCAGCACTCCATAGACCCCGGCGTATTCATCCGGTGATAGCCATCCAGCCCCAGCACATCCTGAAACTGGCACAGCGCATGGTTGGCCACCGACATCGAGCAGGCGCGGATCATGGCCCAGTTCACCTCGTGGCCGTTGGTGCCCAGGTATTCCCCGGCAAATGCGCGCTCGCGCGGGTTACTGCACACCCACCAACCCACGGCCATGTCGTTGTCGTGGGTGCCGCAATAGACCACCGTGTTGGGCTCGTAGTTGTGCGGCAAATGGCTGCTGCTGGCGTCTTCCGAAAAGGCGAACTGCAATACCCGCATGCCCGGGAAGCCGGTGGCGAGCCGCAGCGCATCGACCTCGGGCGTGATCAACCCCAAGTCCTCCGCAATGATGGGCAACTTGCCCAGGGCACGCTCGACCGCCTCAAACAGCGCAATACCCGGGCCTTTGACCCAGTGGCCGTTAATGGCCGTGGGCTCGGTCACCGGAATTTCCCAGTAGGCCTCAAAACCCCGGAAATGGTCGATGCGAATCACGTTGGCCAGATAAAGCTGGCGGCGAATGCGCTCCACCCACCACTGGTAACCATCGGCTTCCATGGCCTTCCAGTCATACAAGGGGTTGCCCCATCGTTGGCCCTCGACGGCGAAATAATCGGGTGGCACGCCGGCCACCACGCTGGGCTGGCCTTCGGCATCCAGCAAATACAGCTCGGGGCGCGCCCAGCAATCGCAGGAGTGGTGGGCAATAAAGATCGGCAGATCGCCCACCAGGTAGACGCCCCGCTCGTTGGCATAGGCCTTGAGCGCCTGCAGTTGCAGGTCAAACTGCCATTGCACAAACGACCAGAAGGCCACCTCCACAGCGTTTGTGCTGCGGGCCTCAGCCAGGGCTTTGGGCTCGCGCGCCGCGAGCGGTTTGGGCCAATCGGTCCACAGGTCGGTGCCATAGGCAGTGTCCAGGGCCATGAACAAGGCGTAGTCCTCCAGCCATGTGGCGTTATCACGCTGCCACGCGGCAAAGGATTCACGTGTTGCGGTATCCGCCCGGTCCTGAAAACCCGCAAACGCTTCCCGCAGGCGCTGCATGCGCCAAGGCAGCACGTCGTCAAAGCGCACATGCTCCGCAACAAAGCTGTTTTGCAGTGCCGTCGCCGCGAGCCAGCCGCGTTCCACCAGCGGCTCGAAGGCCACCAGAAACGGGTTGCCTGCCATGGCCGAGCGTCCCATGTAGGGTGAGTTGGCCAGGCCGATAGGCCCGAGCGGCAGGGTTTGCCACAAGGTCTGCCCGGCCGTGTGCAGCCAATCGACAAAGTAGTAGGCGTTGGGCCCAAAGTCGCCACTGCCATGGGGGCCAGGCAAACTGGTCGGATGCAGCACCACACCGGCACTGCGTTGGGTCAAGAGTTCGGGGTTCAAAAGGTGTTCCTTGTGTCTGATTCCGCAAGCAGGATTACCGCCATTCTGGATGCAAACACCGTGCCGGTAAAATCGCGCGCACTCACCCTTGATCTGGAACCCCCCTTGTCTTTTGCCAACGAAACCCGTCGTCGCCGTACCTTCGCCATCATTTCCCACCCGGACGCGGGTAAAACCACGCTGACCGAAAAGCTGCTGCTGTTCTCCGGCGCGATCCAGATTGCCGGTTCGGTGAAGGCGCGCAAGGCGACGCGCCATGCCACCTCGGACTGGATGGAGATCGAAAAGCAGCGCGGCATCTCGGTTGCCTCCTCGGTGATGCAGATGGTTTACCGCGAGCATGTCATCAACCTGCTCGACACCCCCGGCCACAAGGACTTCTCGGAAGACACCTACCGCGTGCTGACCGCCGTCGACTCTGCCCTGATGGTGATTGATGCGGCCAACGGTGTGGAAGCGCAGACGCGCCGCCTGATCGAAGTCTGCCGCCAGCGCGACACGCCCATCATCACCTTCGTCAACAAGATGGACCGCGAGGTGCGCGACCCGCTCGACATCTTGGACGAGGTAGAGCGTGAACTGGGCATGCCTTGCGTGCCCATGACCTGGCCCGTAGGCCAAGGCAAATCCTTTGGCGGCATCGTCAATTTGCGCACACACGCCATGACCGTGTTCGAGTCGGGCAGCGAGCGCTTGCCGCAAGACTTTGAAACCGTCCCATTGACCGAGCAAGGCAAGTTGGCCGAGCGCTTTGGTTTGGAGTGGCAAACCGCCATGGACAGCATGGAACTGGCTACCGGTGCCTCGCCCACGTTTGACCGTGAAGCGTTTTTAGCGGGTAAACAG
>CAIQEX010000546.1 GCA_903870955.1 uncultured beta proteobacterium | reverse complement strand
GCCATGGCATTGCTGGCCAGCACCAGGCCTTCTTCGTCCACCACCATCAGGGCCAGCGGCACGCTGGAGAAGAGCGTGGCAAAGCGTTCGGAAGCGCCTTCGGCCTCCTGCTGGCTGTAGCGCAGGGCTTTGTTTTGTATTTCCAGCTCGGCCTGGTATTTGCGCAAGTCGGCGATCATCTGCGCGGGGCGGTAGCCCTCAATGATCAGGTCCTGTGTGGGGTCCTGCTGGCTCTGGCTGTGCGTCTGAACGGGTGCACGCAGCGTCACACCGATGCGCCGCCGCCGGGTCAGCCTAGCCATGGGTACGGGCCTTGCGCGCTGCGGTGGAAACCAGGCATGGGGCGGTACAGGGTGTGGACATGCGCTGGAGTTTAAGGAGTCTGGGAACGACGTAACGCATTTATATCAAACTCGCTTACGGCAGCCGCGTGATTGCCCCACGCGTTGCGCACATAGGTCAGCACATCGGCAATTTGCCGGTCGTTCAACTGCAGCATAAAGGGCGGCATGCCAAAGGGTCGCGGGTTGCCTTGGGTGGTCGCAGCAAAACCACCTTGCAACACCGTGTGAATCAGGTTGTTGGATTTGGCCATCAGCACTGCGCGGTTGCCAGCCAATGCCGGGTAGGCCTTGGCGCGGCCTTGGCCCTGCAAGCCATGGCAATCGGCGCAGTGGGTTTCATACAGTTTGGCACCTGCAGACAGGTTGGTGCCGGCCGGCACCCCGCGCGCAACAGGGGGCGGAGTTTGCGGCAAGGACTTGAGGTAAAGCGCCATGGCCAGTGCATCGGCATCGGTCAGGAACTGGGTGCCATGCTGAATCACGTCGGACATCGGGCCTTGGGCGATGGCTTTTTCGTTCCCGCCGGTTTGCAGGAAGCGCGCGATGTCCTCCACGCTCCAGGTGGCCACCGAGGCTTGTGCCGTGTCGTGGAGCGAAGGCGCAAACCACGCATCGCCTGACAGCACACCACCCAGCGCCGAGCCCGACAGGGCTCCAAGTCCATTGCGCGCACCATGGCACTCCATGCAGTGCCCCAGGCCTTGCACCAGATATTCGCCGCGCTGAAATTGCTGGTTGCCGGTCGGGGTCAAGTTGCCACTTTCCGCGGTAGCCGGTGCGGCGCTGAAAAATAGCAGGCGCCAGACACGCAATGCAATTTGGGTGCTGAAAGGCCAGCGCAATGCGTGGGCTTGATTGGCACGGGGTTGGGCAGGCAAAGTATTCAGATACGCAAAAAGTGCATCGGAATCCGCCCGGCTGATGTGGGTGAAGCTGGTGTAGGGAAATGCCGGATAGAGCAAGCGCCCGTCTTTGCTTTCGCCATGGTGCAACGCACGCCAGAAGTCTTCTGAACTCCAGGTGCCGATGCCATGCAGTGGATCCGGGCTGATGTTGCTGCTGAACACGACCCCAAAGGGCGTGTCAATGGCGCGTCCACCGGCATAGGGCATGCCGCCACGTGCCGTGTGGCAATGGGCGCAATTGCCCAGGCGCGCGAGGTATGCGCCGCGTGGCTCAGCTGTTGCCAATGTCACGGGTGATGCTTCTACACGGGTGAACGCGGCACACTGCACTTCGAGCGCAATCGGGCCAGGCGGCGGTTTCTGGTCAGCTGCACGCGCATGCAGCGGGACCGGCTGTGATGACAGCCAATGCGATACGGCATGGATGTCGGTCTCTGTCAGTCGCTTGGCCACTGCGGCCATGCAGTCGGGCGCAGCGGTTCCACGCCGACCGGTCCGCCAGTTGCCGAGTTGGGCGTTGATGTAGTCTGGCGGCAGCCCCAGCAGCCCCGGAATATCGGGGTTGACGCCGGTCAATTTGTCGCCGTGGCATTGCGTGCAGGCGGGCACGCGCTGGGCTGGGTTACCCTCCATCGCGAGCTTGCGTCCATGCCCCAGGATGGTGGCGTTGGGCGGTGCCGTTTTGGCCGCAGCATAGGGCACGGACAGCGCCGAAAAATAGTCTGCGATTGCCCGTAAATAGTTGTCATCCAGGTTGCTTAACAACGCCGCCATCGGGGCATATTGGCGGCGTCCATCGCGAAAACTAAGTAGTTGTTGGTACAGGTAGGCGGCTGGCTTGCCGGCCAGGCGCGGGTAATAGCCATCCGGCCCTGCGCGCCCCTGTTCGCCATGGCAACCCGTGCACGCGCGGGCGCGCTGTGCCATGGTGTCTTCGAAGGCTCGGGCTGCTTGTGCACTGATGCAGACACTCAAGAGGAGAACGGGAATCAGCCAACGCAGCAACCTGGAAATCATGTCGGGAAGCTTACCGCATTGCACTTTGTGCAAGGTTTGTATTTTGCCTTTTCAGAGGGCAGAATCCGGTTACATTGCGCTTGGACTAGCACTGCACATTTTTCCGATTTTCTTCATTCAACTTGAACCGAGTTATATGAATCAATACACAGTCTCCCAACGTCTCTATGCCATTGTCGGCGCCTCGCTGGTGGTCATGCTGATGTTGGCCATCATTAACTGGACGGTTATGAACCGGTTGGCAACGATGCAAGATCAGGGACGGATAATGGCCGAAGCTGCAGCCCAGATAAAGCATGATTCCAATTTGGGGGCCCAGGCGTACCGGGTCATTGCGGACACTTACATCAACCGCAACTTTGATGATGTGCAGAAGAAATGGGCGGACAGCCGGGCAGAGTTTGATGCGTCGTTTGCTTTTGCAAATAAGATCGCGACCTCGTCCGAAGAAAAGGCCGCTTTGCAGGAGGCGATGGCGGCCTATCAGGAAATTCGCAGGTTGTATGAAGGCAAATACCTGGAACTTGCCAAAGCCAATGCGCCCCGCGACGATATTGGTCCGGTAGACGATGCGGTGGACAAGCAGATTGATCGGTTCGATGAAGCGTACTCAAAATTGGACGAGAGGCTAGTCCAGGAGGCAAAAACGCTCGACCTGGCAATTGACTCTGAGATTCACAACTCCCGCATGTTAATGATCGCTTCGATCGTAGTGGGTGGCTTTTTGTTGGCGTTACTGACGCAATGGGTTTCCCGCAGCATTACGGGCCAACTGGGAATGGAATTGCGTGAAGCCACGGCCTTGGCCCACCGGATTGCCGACGGTGATCTGACGCACAACTTTACCCATGGCTCCACCAACACGGGCAGTCTGGCCAGCGCGCTGGATCATATGTTGGGAACGCTCAAAACTATTGTGACCAATGTGCGCCAAGGTTCGGAAAACGTGGCCACTGCCAGCGCTGAAATTGCGCAAGGCAACCATGACCTGTCCTCACGCACCGAGCAGCAGGCCAGTGCGCTAGAGCAGACCGCGTCTTCGATGGAGGAACTCGGCTCTCAGGTGAAGCAGAACGCCGACAACGCCCGCCAGGCCAATGCGCTGGCACTCAGCGCCTCGCATGTGGCCGTGTCCGGTGGTGAAGTGGTGGGGCAGGTCGTGGAGACGATGAAGGGCATCAACGATTCTTCGCGCCGCATTGCCGACATCATTGGGGTGATCGACGGTATCGCATTCCAGACCAACATCCTGGCGCTGAACGCCGCAGTGGAGGCGGCCCGTGCCGGTGAACAGGGTCGCGGGTTTGCGGTGGTGGCGTCCGAAGTGCGCAGCCTGGCCGGACGCAGCGCGGATGCGGCCAAAGAGATCAAATCCCTGATCAATGCGAGTGTCGATCGCGTCGAGCAGGGCACCGCGCTGGTCGACAAGGCCGGGGAGACCATGGCCGAAATCGTCGGCAGCATTCGCCGCGTAACCGACATCATGGGTGAAATCAGTGCGGCCAGTTCAGAACAGTCGGCCGGCGTTTCCCAGGTCGGTGAAGCCGTCAATCACATGGACCAAGCGACGCAGCAAAATGCGGCACTGGTCGAACAAATGGCCGCTGCAGCCAGCAGCCTGAAGAGCCAGGCCCAGGATTTGGTTCAAGTGGTCGCTACCTTCAAGCTGATCGAGGGTGAAGCGACACGCAGGGCACCCGTGCAGCGCGCGGTCCAAGCACGTCCCGTGGCATTTGCGAGTGCTCCAAAGCGCCCGGCATTGTCGAAGCCCACGGCGCCAAAAAAGGTCGCCGCACCCAGACCGATCAGCCAGGCCGCGGCGAAACCCATTAGCCAGGCTGCACCCAAGCCGGCCGCCATTTCCCATCAGACCAGCAAGGCCGATGACGAAGAATGGGAAACCTTTTAGCAACTTAAGCGGTCTGGCGCATAGAAGGATGCCAGTCCAAATAGCATTCGCTTTATGACCACTCCTGACCGCTTTTTTGCGGCCCGTCGTCAGCTTGGCCCCACGTATTCCTGAGTCGCCGTTGTTGCGACTGTTTGAATAGGTGCTCATTTGCTTTTACGGCGACAATTCATATCTTTGTAATCTGTTTCCGATCATTAGTTACCCATGTCCAGTACGACAACCTTTCAAGTGCGCCCCGCAACTTTGCGCGATGCCAAACAAATCGCCGAACTACACAACGCCACGGTTCGCGATGCCTTCAAGACCACACTCGTTACGGATACACCGCTACCGACCGTGCCTCTTGAAAAGCGCCAGGCCTATTGGCGCGAAGCGATTGAATACAGCGAGCCGCAGGTGCACGTCGCTTTGGATGAAGACAAAATCGTCGGCTTTGTAGGCTTTGACCGCAGCCGCGACAAAGGCACACCCCAGACCATGGGTGAAATATGGGCCATGTATGTGGCGACCAACCATTGGGGCCGGGGCGTAGGCCTGGCTTTGTGGGACGCCGCGCGCGAAGGCCTGCAGGACGAGGGTTGCACCCACGTCAGCGTGTGGGTGCCGATTACCAATGACCGCGCCTTGCGCTTCTTTGAATTGGCCGGGTTGAAGCGCGAAATGGCCAGTGCCAAAACTGTGGCCATTGGCGGTATCAAGGTCGAAGAAATTCGCCTCAAGCGGCCGCTCTAAGAATCGCTTCGGATGGCGCCCGGTGGGCCATCCAGTGGTCGATCAGCACCGGGTCATCGATGGTGCGCAATTCCAGGTAAGCGATGTGTGCTTGCGGGTAGCGTCGGCGTAGAAAATTCAGCCACTGTTTAAGTCGACCGGCCTGTTTTTTGCGATCCAGGCGGGTGCGCACCAGATGCCAGAAGTCGGCCAGCAAGGGCAACAAGGTGGGCCAGGCCAGGTGGGGTGCATCGTCGTTCGAGGCGTCCAGCGCAGGTGCGACTCCCGCTGCGATCGCCAGGGCCAGACCCGGGTCCGTCACCATGCCGCGACCCAACATCAGCGTCTGGCAGCCCGAGAGTTCCTGGCAACGCTGGGCATCCTGCACGGTCCAGATTTCACCATTGGCAATCACCGGAATCTTGACCACGCTGCAAATGTCGGCAATGCGCTCCCAGTAGGCTGGCGGTCGGTAGGCATCGGCCTTGGTGCGCGCATGCACCACCAGTTCTTGCGCGCCACCGGCCTCCAATGCCAAGGCGCACTCTTCAGCGCGTTTGTCATCGTGCAAGCCTAAGCGCATCTTGGCTGAAACCGGCATGTGGGCCGGCACCGCGCGCCGCACGGCCGCCACGATGCGCGTCAGCAACTCAGGGTCTTCCAGCAGGGCAGCACCGCCACCGTGGCGGTTGACGACCTTGGCCGGGCAGCCAAAATTCAGGTCCACCCCAAAAGGTCCCAAACCGGACAGGACGGCCGCGTTTTCGGCCAGGCAAACCGGGTCCGAGCCCAGCAATTGGGGACGCACCGGCACACCCGCAAAGGTGCGTCCGCCGTTGTGCAATTCGGGCACGATGCGCTCAAAGGTACGGGCCGGCAACAGCGTGTTGGTGACGCGGATGAATTCGGACACGCAGCGGTCGACGCCGCCCGAGCGAGTGAGAATGTCGCGCAGCACAAAGTCCAGCAGGCCCTCCATGGGCGCCAGAATCAGGGAGTCAGGTTTCGCCGCCAAAACGCCGGGTGAGGTTATCGATGTATTGCTCGGTTACTTTTTCAAACTCGGCTTCCACCACCGGGCCCACCACGCGTTTCATCAGAGCCGGCAGCGGGATGGTGAGTTCGCCTTGCACCTGCAAGGTAATGTGGGTCGACTTCTTGTTGTCCTTGATAGCCCAACTGCCTGAAACCAGCGCATTGCCTTCGCCTTTTACCGGCGTCCAGACGATTGAGCCTTTGGATTTGTTGGACACATACTTTGAGGCGTAAACGGTTTGCAGATTGATCGACGCAATGCCGATTTTTTCCATTTCCCAGCGGTAGGTGTCATCACCCAAATCGACCAGTTTGTCGACTTTGGGGAAATGGCTGGCGGAGGTGGGTACGTCGGAAAGCAGTTCAAAGACTTCGGCATATTTAGCCTTGACTTCAAACTCGTAACCCAGATCAATGGAAACGGT